>NZ_JBEXTV010000007.1:138761-175854 GCF_040628835.1 Streptomyces sp. NPDC006134
CGAACAGATCCTGGGCGACACCCACCCCCAGACCCTGGCCAGCCGCAACAACCTCGCCGGCGCCTACCAGGCGGCAGGAGACCTCCACCGGGCCGCCCCCCTGTACGGAACCGCCTCCCCCCAGGGTGAACAGGTCCTGGACGACGCCCGCCCCGACACCCTGACCATCCGCGACAGCTTCATCCACATCCGCCGGACCGGCTGAGCTGTACGGCGGAGAAACGCGGTGACCTCAGCCACGAGGCAGAGGGTCGGCGCGCGTCGCGGTGCGCGTCCGGTCCGTGCCACCGTCGTGCCGGGTACGGGACTCGGTCACGGTCGACGTGACGTGGCGGGCGTCGCGCAGCCGGATCACCCGGTGGCCGGCGGTCACCAGAGCATGAGCGCCGCCTTCCCGGAGCCCCAGGCCGAGTAGAGCCGGGTGCGGAGCACATAGCGGCGTCCTTCGAAGAGCCTGACCTTCAGGTGGGCGTTGCTGTCCGTGCCGCTGTCGTCCTCGGCGGTGAAGAAGCGCAGTTCGCCGTCGATCTTTTCGAAGAGCACCATGACGACGTCGCTGTTCCCGAGGGTGCCGATCTCGTACATCCGCGTTTCCGACGGGACGATGGCGAAGTCCGACTGCTCACCGGCGGCGAGGGTCAGCTCGACCGACTGGAACGGGTGGAGCTCGGTCGGCATGTCGTCCAGGGGCGGATACCACCGTTTGACGTACTCCTTGTCCCGCTCGGAGAGGGCGAGGGGGTCCGGTATCCCGTCCCGGTGGTACTTCTCCGGCCGGATGATCAGGCCGGGCGGGAAGGGGTACTGCATGATGGATGCCGGGTCCCAGTCGGATCCTTCGACCTCGCTGATGGAGAGCTTGCGCAGGATGTTGTGGAAGGTCCGCTCCCGTGGCCACTTGTTCGGAGGAGCGGCGAGCGTGGCGTAGACCTTCTCCTCGTCCCACTCGATCCCGGCGAACGGGTTCTGGTGTTCGTGGGCGAAGCCGAGCGCGTGCCCGATCTCGTGTCTGGCGGTGGCCTTGCCGTGCCGGCTGGTCAGATCCCAGCCGAAGTTCATCGTGCGCTCGCGCGTGCTGATGCCCAGCGCATCCCGGCCCACGTAGGACCAGGAGCCGTCGCCCCGGCGGAAACCGATGCGGATTTCGGCTTCCGCGGGCCGGTCCACCTCGCGGAACTTCAGCCCGATGCCGATGGCCTCCCAGTCCCGAAACGCCTGGCGGACCTCATCGCGCTGCTCATCGAGCTGCCCGTCGGATGCGCCGTCGGACTCGTTGAGGAAGCAGTAGTGCAGTACCGTGCCGCTCACCCACTTGGTCCGCATCAGCAGTATGGCGCTGAGCCGGTCGGGGCTGAGCCCCGGGCGCAGATCCGGTTCGGTTACCGGGGG
Source organism: Streptomyces sp. NPDC006134 (assembly GCF_040628835.1). Lineage (NCBI taxonomy): Bacteria > Bacillati > Actinomycetota > Actinomycetes > Kitasatosporales > Streptomycetaceae > Streptomyces > Streptomyces sp. NPDC006134. The sequence goes on from NZ_JBEXTV010000007.1 coordinate 140,151, forward strand.
TTGTGCGCAGTAGAGGGGTGCCGGTTCCTCTGTCTCGCTCACGGGTGCCTCGTTGTAGGTGACTGCCATGACTGTTCTCTTCTGTGGGGTTGAGGTGGGGCCACGTGGTCGTAAGTTCGCTCGGGTGTGCTGATGTCTCGGCGTCGAGGTCGTGTGGGGCCGCTGCTGCCGCAGGTCGTGCCGGTGGCGCGCGGCCGGGCACCACGCTCTCCAGGCCACCAGGTTGTCGTAGACGGGCTGGGCGTTCCCGGTGCCGGAGTTGACGGTCACTCCGCCGTAGGCGTGGACCGCGAATCCGTACCGGCCGCCGTTGACGACGCGGTACACGGCACTGCCGCTCTGTCCGCCGGCGGTCTGGAGCAGGCCGGCGTCCGGCCACGCCCCGGAACCGAACCATCCGGTGGTGGAGCCCAGTTCGGTGGGGATGATGATCGCGCCGTAGTCGTAGTTCTCGTCGTTCTCGTCGTTCTCGTCGCCGCCGCGGCCGGGCATGTCCTGGATGCTCTTGACCCATCCGTCGCGTCCGAGTGCACCACTGTTCTTGATGCGCACCACGTGACCGGCGGTCACCAGCGTGTGGGGCCCGATGAAACACCCGGTCCCGATCCACCGGGAATTGTCCGCGGCGGTGACGAGCAGCGACGAGTGAGCCCGCCACGGACAGGCCGCCGTGTGCGTGATCCGGACCCGGTCGTCGACCCCGTGAACGGTCTCGGCCACCGGGGGCAACGGGCCGAACGGCACCTCGCCGATGTCCCGCAGTCTGGCGGTGGGTGCCGTCCATGCTTCAGCCGCCGGCTGGCCGTGTTCCGGACGCTGGCAGCCCTCGGCCTGCTCCAGGCCGTCAGCGCCGGGCTGAATCGTCTGTATCGTCCGTCCTTCCGCGCCTGTCGACGGGTCCACGACCGGGGCCTGCTCCGCGGCGAGCACGACCTGCTCCCGAGGCTGGTTCGACACCGCCGTGTGCTGATCACGTGCCATGTCCCTGGACCTCCCGCTCGATCGCCGGCACCGCGGTCCACTGGCGGAGCTGACCCGTGTGTCATCTGCCGACCACAAGGGCGGCCACATCTGACGATGACGGTCGGCTGAACCCGGGCCCTGCGACTGCGCCCCGCGGCCGGGCCTTGCGCTGCCGAACGGACTGCGACCGCGCGTCCCGGCTGGTGTCGCGCGGCGAGATGCGCACGAGCGGCGCTCCCAAGGGGATCAACCAGTTCCATAACCCCTTATCGCCTTATCGTCGCATTCATCACAATACGGCCATTCGGGTGGTCCGGCATCGGGAGGAACAGCGGCCGGACCCGACGAGCAGGCCGTCGCCGCCCTCGCATCCCTCACGTCCCTCATGTCTCTCACATCCCTCACGTCCTGGCGGCTCCCGCACGAGCCGCGCCGCGCCGCCACCTGGATCGCCGAGCCCGGCCAGGCCGTACCCGCCCGGCGTCCTACCTGCTCGAACCGCTGGCGTCCTACCTGTCCGAACCGCCGGCGTCCTATCTGCTCGAACCGAGGGCGGAAAACGCTCGCTGCACCAGCCAGTAAATAACCGAAACGGTGAATTCGAAACGACGTCAAACCGCCCTGACCAGCCAGAATTCCCTTCCCGCACAGCGGGGAACCTCATGGCATGCGCCGCCTGGATACGCGTGTTATGACGTAGAAAACGCTGTGCGGCACGGGGACGCGGAAGGAACAAATGAAATGGCAAACGCGGCTTTCGCCAAGCTCTTGTCCCTGGAAGCGATAAGGGTTCAGGACCCGGACGGCGCGGACGAGATCCTCGTCAGCAGAGGCGGCGGCGTCGTCTTCGAAAAGGTGCGCATGCGGAAAGGGGACGTGTTCGAGTTCGACGAGCGGTTCGTTCCGTTCGTCAACCAAGAGCCGATCGACATCATTCTGCACGAAGTAGACGAGGCGACCGACCGGTCCAGCTTCATCGGGGGTGCGAAGATCGTCCCCTCTGAGCTGGGTCTTGGCGAACGGAAGCAGGCAATCGGCGCGCTGTCTCTGTCTCTGTACGAGCTGACGTACAAGGTCCTTTGACGGCCCGGCCGTGGTGCCCGCCCGGCTACGGGGAGGGCGAGCCGGGCCTCGTCGCCGGACGGCCACGCCGTTGTGGCGGGCGCGGGCGCGTGCGCCGGTCGGTTCGGGCAGGGTCAGGGCGGCCGCGGCGACGGGGGCGGGGCGTGGTGTGCGCCGGAAGTACTCCTCGACCGCGGCGATCATGCGGGGGTGGGAGACCCACGCCCCGCCGACGACGACGCCCCGCTGCCGGCCTCTACGCAGGTCGCGGCCTTGCCCCGGGGAGCCCCCCTGAAACGGGTGTCATACCTCCGCGTCCGCGTCCGCGTCCGCGTCCGGGGCGGTCAGCCTGCCAGGGGTATGGCGGCCGCTATCGCGTTGCGGTCCGTTCGGCCGACCAGCGGGAAGATGATCTTCAGGCCCTGCTCGTAGTCCGGTGAGGAAACGACGAAGGACGAGTTGAGCAGGCGTTCCTTGATCTCCGAGCGGACGAGTCCGGCGCGCGGAATCGTCATCAGGTGCTCTTCCGGCCGGGCGAAGGTCGGGTTGGCCCGGAAGATGAAGAGGCGGCGGTCGGTCATCGCCAGATACATGGGGGTCGGTGCCGGGATCACGGCCATCCCGCCACCGCTCATGATCGCCGAGGCCGTCGCGAACGCGGCGGTCCGGCGCACCGAGACCGAACTCAGGTTGACGATGGTCGCCACCTCGACCCGCTCCTGGGGCTCCAGCATGGGGTCGATGGCTGCCAGCAGCAATCGGCGTCGCTTTCCGTTCATGGACGTGCTCCTGCGAAGTTGCATAAGAACCGGGCGGAGGGTTCTTCCGCCCGGCAAGCAGCGGTCCGGTTTCCGGGCGTCGGCACAGGGCGCCGTGACCCGGGAAGCGACCGCGGGCCGGACACCCTCGCGAGGCACGGCCGGCGTGAGCTGTCGGCATACCTTGCCATACGTTTTCCCTGGTCCCGCCCCCCTTCCGGGTCGGGGCGAGCACGGTGACGGTGGCAGCGGTTCGGGCGCGCGCGGCCGCCCACAGCCGCACGTCCACAGCCGCACACGTCCGCAGCCGCACACGTCCACAGCCGCACACGTCCGCAGCCGCACACGTCCGCAGTCGATGCGTCGACGGGGCTCGGTAAGGGTCGGCAGGGTTCGGCGGGGCCCGGCAGAGCTGGGAAGGGCCCGGCAGAGCTGGGAAGGACTCGGCAGTGGCTCTGCGCAGCGAAGTACCAGAGTTAGGGTCGTGACCGGTCACGCAGGATGGCTCAGGAGGGGGTTTCGAGGATGCGCGGAACAGTGACGGCGGTCAGCAGCAACGAGGAGTACTCGTTCACCAAGCCGAACCGGGACAGCGTCACGCTGCTCGCCGGAATCGGCGTGGAGGGCGACGTACACGCCGGCGTGACGGTCAAGCACCGCTCGCGGGTCGCGCAGGACCCCACCCAGCCGAACCTCCGCCAGGTGCACCTCATCCACGAGGAACTCTTCGCCGAGCTCGACGCGGAGGGGTTCAAGGTGGCGCCGGGCGACCTCGGCGAAAACATCACCACCCGCGGCATCGATCTGCTCGCCCTGCCGGTCGGCACGCTGCTGCGGTGCGGCGACGACGCGGTGCTGGAAGTGACCGGCCTGCGCAACCCGTGCCTGCAGATCGACAACTTCCAGGCCGGGCTGCTGAAGCAGGTCGTCGGCCGCGACGAGGCCGGGAACATCGTGCGCAAGGCCGGGATCATGAGCATCGTGAAGGAGGGCGGCGTGGTGCGCCCGGGCGACGCGATCGCAGTGGAGCTTCCCAGCGGGCCGCACCGGCCCCTGGAGCGGGTCTGACGTCTGTCGCCTCCGGCGGGCCGTGACCTGGCGCCTCCCACAACAAGATCGGAAAACTCTCCGAAAGATTCGGAACATCCAACCCACCCCTTCCTGAGGGGATTGGCGCGATCGCGCGGGCAGCGCCGATTCGCATGCCGCCAAGAGGGATCACCCCAGGCCGCGCACCGTTCACGCCCACTCCACCCAAGCGCATGTTTCGAAATGATTGCCGAAACTGTTGACAGTTGACGGGGCCACACCAAAACTGTTCGCCATCGCCAGGGCCCAACGGCAACAACTGGGGCGTCACCACCCAGCACAACGGCAACCGAACCTGGCCAATGGTCACCTGCAGCACAAGCTGACCCCACCCGGCACCCCCAAGACACCCCGGGACACCCCGACGCTGGAGGACCACTCCGCATGAGAACCAGACCGCGTCTCTCGCTGCGCTCCTTGGTCACCGGACTGGCCGCCGTCGCCATGGCCGCCGCGAGCACCCTCACCGTCAACGCCGCCCCGGCACAGGCCGCGGCCTGCAACGGGTACGTCGGCCTCACCTTCGACGACGGCCCGTCCGGCACCACGCAGAGCCTGCTCAACGCGCTCAAGCAGAACGGGCTGCGGGCCACGATGTTCAACCAGGGCCAGCACGCCGCCGCCAACCCCGCCCTGGTCCGGGCCCAGGTCGACGCCGGCATGTGGGTCGCCAACCACAGCTACACCCACCCGCACCTGACCCAGCTGAGCCAGTCGCAGATCGACTCGGAGATCTCCCGGACCCAGCAGGCCATCGCCAACGCGGGCGGCGGCACCCCGAAGCTGTTCCGCCCGCCGTACGGCGAGACCAACGCGACCGTGAAGTCGGTCGCGGCCAAGTACGGCCTCACCGAGATCATCTGGGACGTCGACTCGCAGGACTGGAACGGCGCCAGTACCGACGCGATCGTGCAGGCCGCCGGCCGGCTCACCAACGGCCAGGTCATCCTCATGCACGACTGGCCCGCCAACACCCTCGCCGCGATCCCGCGCATCGCGCAGGTGCTGGCCTCCCGTGGCCTGTGCGCCGGAATGATCTCTCCGCAGACCGGCCGCGCCGTGGCTCCCGACAGCAGCGGCCCCGGCGGTGGCGGCAACGGTGGCTGCACCGCGACCCTCTTCGCCGGCCAGCAGTGGAGCGACCGCTACAACCTCAACGTCTCGGTCACCGGCTCCAGCAACTGGACCGTGACCATGAACGTCCCCTCCCCCGCCAAGATCCTCTCCACCTGGAACATCAGCGCCGGCTACCCCAGCTCCCAAGTCCTCGTCGCCAAACCCAACGGCAACGGCAACAACTGGGGCGTCACCATCCAGCACAACGGCAACCGAACCTGGCCGACGGTCACCTGCAGCACAAGCTGACCCCACCCGGCACCCCCAAGACACCCCGGGACACCCCAGGACGCCTCGGGACACCCAGGGACGCCCCAGGGCACCCTGGGACCCCGGGGCCCCGGGGGACGGAAGCCGCCGGTCGGCCAAGGCCAGGCTCCGGTACGGCTTCGAGTCCGTGGCTGCGCCCTGAGAAGCGGGGTACAGGCTCCCGCCTGATCCTCTTCCCTCGGCATGGTCACCCACGCACGCACGAAGGTCCGGCCGCGCGGGCGCGGGCCGGACCGTTCGTCAGTTGAGCGGAGTCAGCAGGACTCGCCGAACTTCACCGCGGTGAAGGCCACGGGCCGGCCGTCGAGTTCGGTGCCCGCGGCCGGTTCCTGGCTGCACACCTGCCAGTTCGACTCCATGAGGACCATGCGGTCCTGTCCGGAGGCGTCCTCGACGGTGATGCTGGTGGAGCTGTCGAGGGCCTGGCGGGCGACCTTGACCGACTTGCCCGCGAAGTCGGGCATCGTCGATCCGGCCGCCTCGGGCGCGGCGCCCTCGTCCTCGGCGGGGCAGGTCTCTTCGAGCTTGACCGCGGCGAAGTCGACCTCGGTGTCGGTCGGGTGTTCGCCGGCCGCCGGAGTCTGGCCACAGACCTTCCAGTTGCGGTCCAGGGCCTGCATACGTCCCCGGCCGAGAGCGTCGTGCGAGGTGAGGCCGTAGAAACCGGCGGCCTGCGCCTCGTCCTGAGCGGACTGGAGGCCCTTGCCGGTCATGTCCGGGAGCGTGGCGGTTTCCGCCCCGGTGTCATCCGCCTTCGCCGTGCCCTTCGCGGTGTCCTGGGCGGCGCCCTGGGTCGGGTCCTGTACGGCGGACGGCTTGCTGTCGACGCTCGGGGCGCCGCTGCCGCTTTCCGCGCCGGTCTCGCATCCGGTGAGCGCCAGCAGCCCGGCGGCGGCGAAGGCGGCGATGACGATGTGCTTACGCATGGTTCTCCCATGTCTTCGGTGCTGAAGGTGCGGCATGCGGTGCGCAGTACGCGATGCGCGATGCGCGATGAGCGATGCGCGATGCGCGATGCGCGATGCGCGATGTGTGCCGCGACGGTGGTGGAAGGAGGGGCGGTACGCGAGGCCGGACCGTTCGGGGCGCCCCTTCGAGGCAGCCCCGCGGGGGCACCTCGGCCGACGCCGGGAGGCGGTCGGCAGCGCGCGTGCGGTCAGGAGACGTCGACGCGGACCGGGTCGCCGAAGAGGCCGTCGGTGAAGGTCACGTACTTGGGGGTGAACGTCCCCTTGCCGGTGACGGCACCGGAGACGTTCTCGCCGGACGCCAGCTTCACGGTGTCGATCTGGTTCTCGTCGACGGCGAGTTCGGCCGTGTGCTTGGTGCCGTCGGTGTCCGTGATCGTGAAGTACAACGGGTTGACGTCGACCTGCTCGCCGCCGTTGTTCGCGACGGTGACGAGGACGCTGGTGTAGTCGGTGCCGTCGGCGAGGATCGTCTGTGCGAATGCCGTCTTCTTGGCCGTGACCTTGACGGGCCCCTGGGCTCGCACCTCCTCTGCGGGCTGGGGGTCGCTCTTCTCCTTGCCATCGGCGGCAGCGGCGGTCTTGTCCTTGCCGCCGTTGTCACCGGAGTCACCGCCGCCGGCCACGACGCCGATGATGACGAAAAGTGCGAGGAGGCCCGCACAGCCGACCCCGACGACCTTCCCGACGCCCCGCTTCTTCGGCGACTGAGGCATCTGGGGCATCTGGGGCGGATACGGCTGCTGCGGGTACTGCGGGTACTGCTGGTTCACGTTGCTCCCCGAGGTCTTTCAGTGCATTGCAGGTGTAGGACTCGAGGAGATGCCGCAAGGTTGTACAAACTCGAAAAAGATCTTTTATGAGAGATACAGCCCACAATAAAGCACAGTATTCCGCCCTATGACCATTCGTCGCACACTGTTGGGAGCACACCTGCACGTCCTTGACCTCGATCAAGCTTGAGGTCCTACCGTCGGCCTCACCGACCGACACCCCGTCACCGGGCAGGACCCGATGGCCGACCACAGGAGGACCAGCCCCGTGCAGTACTCGCACAGTGACGCCGAACTGATCCGGCAGCCCATCGGCTACTGGAGCTGGGCGGCCTACAAGGCCGTCGTCACCCGCATCCGGACCGCCCTCGCCGAGATCGGCACCAACCAGCCGCAGTGGTGGGTCCTCGCGCAGGTCGCACGCGCCGACACGGTCAAGACGCGCGACGAAGTGTCCCGTCTCCTGCGGAACTACCTGGACACCGGCCCGGAAACCATGGAAGCGGAGATCGACGCGACCATCTCCCAAGGCTGGATCACCGAGGACGCCGAGGGGCGTCTGGGCATCACGCCCGAGGGCAGGGCGTTCTACGACAAGGCCGCCGCCCTCCAGGACGACCTGTGGGCGGAACGGCACGCAGGCATCTCCGACGAGGAGTACCTGACCACCCTCAAGGTCCTGCAACGGTTCATCCACAACACGGGCGGGCGGGCCTGGCACCACTGAGCCGCCGCGCCCGCCCCTGACGCCGGCCTCCCCGGCGCCCTGCCTCCCCGGCACCCGGTGTCGTCGGGTCCGCGCCGGTGGAGGTGTGATCGGGGTCCGCCGCCGGGTTCAAGGCATCGTCCCTGCCGGCCTCTTCCTCGGCAGCGGTCCTCCGCCCGTCGTGCCCTGCCGGCTCACGGCCGCCAGTACGAGGGTCACGGCGAGGGACGCGGCGGCCATGGCCGTCATCGCCGTGGCCGGGGAGGTCAGCTGGGCCACCGTGCCCGCCAGCGCGGCGGCGACCCCCTGCATCGTGAGCATCCCGGCGGAGTGCAGCCCCAGGGCGTGACCGGCGAGCCCGTCCGGGGTCAGGGCCATCAGGCGTTCCTGCTGCACCAGGCTCGCGCCGAAACCGACGGAGGCGACAGCGGCCAGGCCGGCCGCCAGGGGCAGGGGCGGGTGCAGGGCGAAGGCCAGGTACGGGGTCGCCAGCAGGGCGAGGAGCGGTACGCCCAGGCGGGGGCGGAGCCGGGGCGGCAGCAGACGGCCGACCGTCACATCGTCGGCCAGCATGCCGAGAGCGGCGCAGGCGAACAGGGTGCCCGCCGCGTGCGGGGCGTAGGAGACGTAGAGCGATTCGCAGCCGACGACCAGGCCGTTGGGGACCCAGAGGGCCAGGTAGACGTGGCGGCGGGGGCGCGAGGACCACAGCACGGCGTTGGTGCGCCAGGTCGCCGAGACGGACGGGCGGCCCAAGGCCCGCGGCGGGCGGGCGGTCAGGCCGCCCAAAGTGCCGGCCGCCGCGGTGACGTACAGGGCCGCCGCGAGCAGCAGGGCCAGGCGCGGGGAGAGGAGAGCCACCAGGGCGCCGCTCGTCGCGTAGCCCGCGGTCTGCGTGATCCCGCTCATCATGTTGAACACCGAGCGCCCCAGCAGGTAACCGCTCCCGTCGCCGCCACTGCCGCCCTCCCCGGAGAGGATCTCGTTCAGCAGGCCCCAGCGGACTCCGCCGTCCAGGGAGGCGACCACCCCCTGGGCGAGCAGGACGGCGAACACGGCCCACACGGGCAGGCCGGGTACGGCCAGGAACGCCGTCGCTGCGGCGAAGGCCAGCGAGATGCCCGCCATCGCGGCCCGCGGGGGCAGGCGGTCGGCGCCGGAGAGGAAGAACGTCGCACCGAGCACCTGGGCCAGCGACGGCCCGAACATGCTGACCGCGGACAGCAGGCCGGGCTCGGACGGGAGTGGATCGCCGACTTCCTCACGCCCGCCCCGCGGGAGGGGGAGACCGTCGAGGAGGGCGCCGCGCGGGTGCGGGCGTTCTCCTCCGGCCAGGCCCGCGCCCATCTGGCCATGTCCCTCGCCGGTCCGCTGCCCGCCGCCCTCGACCGCGACGACCTGCCCGAGCGCGCCGCCGCGCTCCTGGAGTACGTCTGGGCCGAGGCCGTACGGCCGTACTGGGCCCGGCGCCGCCGCGTCCTGGAGGCCGATGTCGTCGCGCGGACCGCGCAGGTGGGCCGGGACGGCTGGGCGGCCGTCCTGGACGGGCTGCGGCCCGGCACGCGCTGGCTCGGCGGCAACCGTTTCCAGGTCAATCTCCACGAGTACCCGCCGTGCGAGATATCCGGCGCCGAGCTGGTCTTCGTCCCGGTCACCCCGCAGCGGCACGGCTGGGTGTCCTGGGAGGAGGCCGAGCGGTACGCGGTGGTCTACCCGTGTGCCGGGGTGCTCGCCGACGGTGCCGGCCGGGCCGTGCCGACGGGGCTGGGCGCCCTGCTCGGGGCCGCGCGGGCCCGGGTGCTGGTGCTTCTCGGCTCGCCGCTGAGCACCAGCCAGCTGGTCGCCGTGACCGGGCAGGGGCTGGGCTCGGTCGGGCGGCATCTGAGGGTGCTGCTGGACGTGGGGCTGGTGGAGAGGCGGCGGGCGGGCCGGTCGGTGCTGTACTCGCGGACGGCGGCCGGGGAGGTCCTCGTACGGGCGGTGGGCGGGGAGGCGCCACCCGCGCGAGCGGAGACCGGACCGGTGGTCGGCGCCGGGGACACCGGGAGCGCCGAAGCACCGGGGGAGCCTGGAGGTACTGGAGGTACTGGAGACTCCGGAGGTTCCTGAGGTGCCGGAGGTGCCGGAGGGTGTTCCCCGGCGGGGCTACCATCCGCCCATGACGACCTCAGACATCACAGACGACTCCCCTCTCACCGTCGACATCGGCGCCCTCCAGGGCGGTCCCGCGGAGCTCGGTCAGTACGCCGGACAGGTCGTGCTGGTCGTGAACGTGGCCTCCAAGTGCGGGCTGACCCCGCAGTACACGGGCCTGGAACGGCTGCACGAGCGGTACGCGGACCGCGGGTTCACCGTGCTCGGCGTGCCGTGCAACCAGTTCCTCGGGCAGGAGCCGGGCAGCGCCGAGGAGATCGCCGCGTTCTGCTCGGCGACGTACGGCGTGACCTTCCCGATGACCGAGAAGGTGGAGGTCAACGGAGAGGGCCGGCATCCGCTGTACGAGCGGCTCGTCGGCTTCGCGGACTCCGAGGGGCACAGTGGGGACGTCCGCTGGAACTTCGAGAAGTTCCTGATCGGGCGGGACGGCCGGGTGGTCGCCCGGTTCGCGCCGCAGACCGATCCGGAGGCGCCTGAGCTCGTGGCCGCGATCGAGGAGCGGCTGGCCGGCTGACCTCGCCCCTGGGGCAGGGGCGGGGCCGAGGGTCCTGGCCGCCGGAAGGGGTGCTTCGCCGAGGGGAGGCGGCGGGGAGGGGGGAGGGCCGACCCCGGGCATGGACCGAGCCCTCTCGGCTAGGACGGCGAACTGGTCGAGAGGGCCCTGGTCGTGCGGTCGGCGCGACCGGGTGGCCGATATGGCCGGGTGGCCGATATGGCCGATGTAACTGATATAGCCGGGTCGGCCGCTGTTACGCCTTGACCGAGGCCACGAACGCGTTCCACGCGTTGGCGGGGAAGGCCAGCGTGGGGCCCTCGGGGACCTTGGAGTCGCGGACGGCCAGTGCTGCCGTGGACGGGGACTTGACCTCGACGCACGCGCCGTTTCCTCCGGAATAGGAGGACTTGGTCCAGGTGTCCGTGGCGCCCTGAAGAATTGCCATGTTTGCTCCGGTGGCGAGTTGCTGAATGCTGTCGCCGCGCCGCGGGCCCGCTGGGGACCCCGCGGTACGGATTACGCCAATGTCGTGTGATCGTTGGCGTGATCGACGCTACTCGCTGACCTCTCCGTTCCGCGCAGCCATTCACCCGACCGGATGGCATATTCCATGTGGTTCTCCGGTCCGTCGCGGCGGGGGTGTAGCATCCCCGCCCCCGCCGCGACGGAAGGCCCGCGGGAGGTCAGCGGGCGTAGCCCTTCGCCATGTCCTCGATGAGCTGACGGGACTGCTCCACGTTCAGCGCCTGGGCCCGCAGGTGCTCGTACATCACGGTGTACTTCTGCACGTCGTGCGCCTTCTCCAGGTACAGGTCGCTGGTCACGCCCTCGATGTACACGACGCTGGAGTCGGCCGCGTCGGCGAACTCCAGGATCGAGTACTGCCCGTTGATGCCGGGGTGCGCGCCGACGCCGAACGGCAGCACCTGCACGGTGATGTGCGGCAGCTGCGACATCTCGGCGACGTGCTCCAGCTGCTCCCGCATGATCTGGCGGCTGCCGACGACCCGGTGCAGGGATGCCTCGTCGAGGACCACCCACAGCCTCAGCGGGTTGTTGTCGACGGTCACGCGTTCCTGGCGCCGTATCCGCACCTGGACGCGCTTCTCGATGTCGGCGGCCGACGTCTCCGGCAGGGCACCCTGGATGAGGGCCTCGGCGTACGGGCGGGTCTGCAACAGGCCGGTGATGATCTGGGGCTCGTAGGTCCGCAGCGACTCCGCGTCGGTCTCCAGACCGATGTAGACGCTGTACGGGATGTCGCCGAAGGCGTGCCACCAGCCCTGCTGGCGGGAGTCCTTGGCCATTTGCATCAGCGACTCCACGAGTCGCTGGTCCTCGACCTCGTACACCCCGCACAGGTCACGGACGTCGCGCTGGCTGATGCTGCGCCGGCCGTTCTCCAGGCGGCTGATCTTCGACTGCGACACCAGCAGTCGCTCCGCCACCTCCTCGGCGGTCATGCCCTTGAGCTCGCGGAGCCGGCGCAGCTCCTGGCCCAGCCGGCGTCGCCTGACGGTGGGATTGACATTGGACGCCACGGGACGTGCACCTCCGGCTGCCTGCCTCGTACTTGCCACTTTGCGTATCTGTTGCTGAGCAGACTGCCACCAAGGGGCTTGCCAGCGCTGGGAAACCGTCGATATGCGCCGCGCACACGCCAGTTCGGACGTCCGTTCGGGAAACCGCCGGCGACCGGCCGGGCGCACTGTTCGGGCGTTCCCGGACATAAAGCCGCGCGGGGCGGCGGACCGTGTCGTCGTCCGGACGTACGGTCTCACCACCCCGCGCGGACCAGCGGCTCCCGTACCGGGTCTGTGGGGACGGTCGGTGCGGCTCTGCCGTGCGGTCGTGCGGTCATGCGCTCGCGCGATCATGCGGTCATTCATGCAGTAGTGCGGCCGTGTGATCGTGCTGTCGCACTGTCGTGCTGTCGTGCTGTCGTGCCGGCACACTGAACTGCGCTTGCCGTACCGCCGTGGGCCGGTCAGTGCGCCGGGACGCGCGCCATGGGTCCGCGGCGCGGCTGGGACGGGACGCCCCGGGCGTTCTCCGCCGCGGGCCTGGTTCCGGCGGTCTGGCGGCCGGCCGGGGCCGAGCCGCGGCGCGGCTGGGCCGCCACGCCGTTCTGGACGTCCATCACGGCGTGCGCCACGAGGCCGCCCATCGGGTCGTGCCGGATCAGGTCCCGCAGCCGGGAACGGGACGAGCGGCCCTCGTTGCCCGGGTACAGGTGCTTGCCGAGGCCGACCGCGTGGGCGAGCGCGGCGAGCGCCGCCGTCCGCGGGTCCGGTGGTACGCCGGTGCGGATCGCGGCATCCAGCCGGGCCCTGATCTCCCGGCTGATCGCCGTGTCCGTCGCCTGGTAGCGCGTCGTCGGCAGCACCCCGCACATCTGGCCCTCGACGGCATGCACCATGCCGCACCGTTCCAGATGCGAGAGATAGGTCTGGCGGAGCCCGAGACGGGGCCCGCCGATCCAGTGGACGGCCCGTACCGGAGCACCGCGCCTTCGCAGCAGCTCCAATGCGCAGTCCAGTGTCGGATCTCCTGTCGGCCGTGGCACCACCACGGCGATACGATCCCCGTCTGGGGCTATCCGTCCGGCCAGCGCCAGCTCCACCAGCTGAGCTCCGGCCAGACCGAGGTCGAGCGACTGCGGCTGCGCAGTGGTACCCGTGGCCGGGTCCAGTGCCAGCAGCAGAAGCTCCTCCGGAAGTGTTCTGCGGCTCCTGCCCATCCATGCCTCCCCGCGTGGATGAATGACAGGGTGACCCCTCTCACATTGGTCTGTCGAGGGTGCGTGACCGGTTCGTAAGGGAACCGGCAGGTATGTCGTTCTCGTCTACCGCTGGGGTGCGGCCCGCACACAGGACACTGGTACATGGTTCGGACAGCGCGGCGGAGCGGTGTCCCGGGCGGCGGTTCACGGTTCGTACGCGCACGCTGTACGTGCGGCGCATGGAGGAGGCATCGGTGGCGGGCGAGTCCCCCGACAAGTCGAAGCAGCGCGAGTCGTCGGCACGACCGACGTCGGGGAGCGCGGGCCCGGTTCCCGAGGCCCGCACCGGATCGGGCGAGACCCGCGAGGCGCGTGATCCGCGGCTGGCGGCCGCGCGGGAGTCCGCGGCGTCGTCGTCGGCCTCGTCGTCGGCCTCGGCCTCGGCGGTCGGCCGGGGTGCGGACACGGCGGTGAAGGCGACCAAGGTGCTGCCGGCTTCCGGACCGGAGCCGGAGAGCGCGGCGACGGAGGACGAGGGAACCGGCGCCGAGGACTCCGCCGCGGCCTCCGCCGCCTCCGGCGACCGCGAGAAGACCGACGCGCCGAGTGACGGCAGGCTGCGGAAGGCCGTGGCGGCCTGGGTGGCGTCGGCGGACGAGGACGAGGACGAGCACAAGGGCGGGGACGGGGACGGGGGCGGCCCGCGGGACGAGGCCGACGACCCGTCCGAGGCCGCCGAGAAGGCCGGGATCGCCGAGACCGCTGGAAAGGCCGAGGAGGCCGAGAAGGCCGGGATCGCCGAGACCGCCGGGAAGGCCGAGGAGGCCAGGAAAGGCCCCGAGAAGGCCGAGGAGAGCTCCGAGAAGGCCGAGGGCGCCGGGAAGGGCCGCGAGGCCGACGCCGACGCGCGGGAGGACGGCACGGACGCGGCCACCGGCGCTCCCGAGGCCGGGGACGAAGACGAGGACGAGGGCGAGGGCGACCGGGCCGGCACGAGCGCCGCGACCGGCGGCGAGGACACCGGCACCGACGACGATACGGACGCCGGAACGACCGGTGAAACGACCGGTGAAACGACCGGCGACGCGGACGGCGACGCCTCCGACGATGCCGGCGCCGACGCCGACGAGCAGCCCGTCAAGCCGCCCGTCGACCAGCCCACCGCCGTCTTCAAGGCCGTACGGCCCTCCGCGCCCGCCGTCGACCAGCCGACGACCATGCTGAAACTGGGCGACGCGGCCACAGGACAGAAGAAAGCCGAAAAGACCGAAACCCCAGGAAAGACCGGAAAGCCCGGAAAGACCGACACGGCCAAGCCCGCCGAGACCGCCAAGCCCGCCAAGACCTCCGGGGATGCTCCCGAGTCCGACACCGAGCGCACCAGCAAGTTCGTCGCGCTCAAGCCCCTGGACGACCCGGCGACCCGCAAGCCGCCGCGGAACGGTCCGGCGGCGGCCGACGCGCCCGCCGCCGAGGCCACCACCGCGCTGCCCCGGGTGCCCGCGGACGCCACCGCACCCGTCCCGCAGGTCGGGCCGGAGCGGACGACGCAGCAGCCGCTGCCGCCCAAGCCGCCGCTGGACCTGCTGGCGGAGCTGACCAACACCCCGCCGCCTCCGCCGACCCCGCTGCGCACGCTCGCGCGCCGGGTCAAGATCTGGACGCCGCTGGTCGTTCTGCTGGTGATCGTCTTTGCGGTCGTACAGGCCATGCGCCCGCTGCCGTCGCCCGAGCTGGAGCTCACCGCGGAGGACAGCTACACCTTCGAGGGCGGCAAGGTCGACATCCCGTGGCCGTCCGCCGGGCAGGCCGCGCTGGACGTGCAGGGCATCGGCACGTTCGGGTCGTCCGGCGAGCAGAAGCCCGTGCCGATCGCCAGTGTCGCCAAGGTCATGACCGCGTACCTCATCCTGCGCGACCACCCGCTCGGCAGCGGTGAGGAAGGGCCGAAGATCGAGGTCGACCAGGCGGCCGAGGACCAGGGCGTCCAGGAGAGCGACGAGTCGAAGGTCAAGGTCTACAAGGGCGACAAGATCTCCGAGCGCGAGGCCCTGGAGGGCGTCCTCATCGCGTCCGCCAACAACGTGGCGCGGCTGCTCGCCCGCTGGGACGCGGGGTCGGAGGAGGCGTTCGTGAAGAAGATGAACGACGCCGCCAAGGACCTCGGCATGGCCAACACCACGTACACCGACCCGTCGGGGCTGAACAACACGACGGTGAGCACGGCCGTGGACCAGGTGAAGCTGGCCAAGGAGGCGATGAAGTCGCCCGCGTTCCGCGAGGTCGCGGCGATGATGTCGTACGTCGACTACAAGGGCGTCACGCACACCAACTGGAACCAGCTCGTCGGCTTCAACGACGTCGTCGGCATCAAGACCGGCACCACCACCTCCGCGCTCGGCAACCTGGTCTTCGCGGCGAAGAAGGAGGTCGGCGGCGAGACGCGGACGATCGTCGGTGCCGTGGTGCGCCAGCCCGAGGGCGGTGCGGACAACACGATCCTCGCGGGCGCCCTGTCGGCGGGCGACAAGCTGATCCGGGCCGCGCAGGGCGCGCTGGAGTCGCGGACGATCCTGAAGAAGGGCGATGTCGTCGGGTACGTGGACGACAGGCTCGGCGGCCGTACGCCGGTCGTCGTGACGCAGGACGTGAAGGCGGTCGGCTGGGCGGGCCTGACGGTGAAGCTGACGTTCGCCGCCGACGACATCCCGCACACCGCGAAGGCCGGCACCAAGGTGGGCACGCTCACCGTGGGTGACGGCGGGGTCAGCGGTGCGGTGAAGGTGCCGGTCGCCCTGGAGAAGGACCTGGTCGAGCCGGGCTTCACGGACAAGCTGACCCGCATCGGCTGACGCCGGGCCCGGGGTCTCCGGGCCTCGGGGTCTCCGGGGACCGGACCCTGATTCCCGCCCCTGAGCCCGGAGCCCGGATCCCCGATTCCCGGCTCCCCCGAATCCGCTCGCGCACCCCGTCGGCGGCGCCCCACCCGGGCGACCGCCGGCGGGGTGCGTGCTAGCGTCACGAATCGGGGCAAGGTCGCCGGTCGCGGAAAAGCGGTCGTGAACACCATGGAACGCGAAGACCATGGGAAGGGAACGCGACCGGGAACAGTACACGGGACACGGGAGTGCCTTCAGGTGGCCACTGCGGAGCCGACACACGCCGACGACGCCGGTCAGGGTTCAGGAACCGGCCCGCGAATACCCGCGCACCCACCGGGGCGGCATCCCGGGCGCCCAGGCCATTCCAGCCACTCCGGCCACTCCGGCTACTCCGGCCACTCGGAACGCTCCGATCACTCGGGGCACTCCGATCACCCAGGGCACTCCGATCACCCAGGGCACTCCGGCCACGCTGCCACCGCTGCCGCCTCTGGCCCCTCTGCTCACACCGGCCACTCGGCTTCCTCCGGCCCATCCGCCCCCTCTGGTTCCTCCGGTCCCTCCGATCCCTCCGATCCCTCCGGTCCCTCCGATCCCTCCGGCTGTGATGACGTTCCGGGGTCGCACGGTGACCGGCCGGAGTCCACGTCCCCCCTGGGGGCCGCGGCCGTCGCCCTGCGCGAGCGCCTCGCCCGTCACCCCGTGCTGTTCGTCACCGGCCTTGCCGGGGTCCTCCACATCATCTGGTTCTTCACGTTCGCGAACAGTGGTGGCGATCTCGCGGCGCAGGACGCGTGGGCGGAGTTCGTCGGCCGGCACCCCGACTCGGCGTACAACCTCGCCTGGTACGGCGGCATGCACCCGGTGTCGTACAGCGTCGTGTCGCCGTACCTGATGTCGGTGCTCGGCGTGCGGACGACGATGATGGTCGCGGGGACGCTCTCCGCCGGCCTGCTGACGCTGATCCTGGTCCGCAGCCGGGTCCGCCGGGTCGTGGCCCGGCCCCTGGCGCCCGCGCTGGCGGGTGTCTTCGGTCTGCTCTGCAACGCCGTGTCGGGGCGGGTGACGTTCGGGCTGGGCACGATGTTCGCGCTCGGCGCGGTCGCCGTCGTGTTCTGCTGGCCGTACCGCTGGCGTTACAAGCGGTGGGCGAAGGCGCTGTGCGCGGCGCCGCTGGCCGCGCTCGCCACCATGGCCTCGCCGGTGGCGGGCCTGTTCGTGGGCCTGGTCGCGGTGGCGCTGTTCCTGCAGAAGCGCCGTCCGGGGGCCTGGGCGCTGGGGCTGGCGCCGAGTGCGGTGGTGGCGCTCTCGGCGTGGCTGTTCCCGTTCTCCGGGACGCAGCCGATGTCGTTCGGGTCGGCGTTCCTGCCGTTGGTGTACGCGGTCCTGGTGTGCGTGCTGGTGCCGCGCGCGTGGGTGACGGTGCGGATCACGGCCGGGGTGTACGCCCTGGCCGTGCTGCTGGTGTGGCTGATCAGCTCGCAGATCGGGTCCAACATCACGCGGCTGGCGATGCTGTTCGCGGGCGCGGTGCTGGTGGCCGCGCTGCCGTTCGCGGTGCCGCGTTCGCGCAGGTGGTACGCGCTGGTGGTCGCCGTCGCCGGTTTCGTGGCCTGGATCGGTTTCAAGTCGGTCGACGACATCGTCCACACCACCCCGGCCGCCGCCTGGGCGCGGGAGCTGGCGCCGCTGGTCAACGAGCTCCAGGAGGTCGGCGCCGAGAAGGGCCGGGTGGAGGTCGTACCGGCCCGTTCCCACCGGGAGGCGTCGGCGCTGGCGCCGTACGTGAACCTGGCCCGGGGCTGGAACCGCCAGGCCGACATGGAGCGCAACCCGCTCTTCTACGACGACACCCTCAACTCGGCGAACTACCACGAGTGGCTCAAGCGGTGGGCCGTGCACTTCGTGGTGCTGCCCAAGGACGAGCCGGACGGGGACGGCGGTGAGCGCGAGCGGGAGCTGGTGCAGCGGGGGCTGCCGTACCTGAAGCAGGTGTGGGGCGATGCCAACTGGCAGCTGTTCGAGGTGACCGACCCCGCTCCGCTGGCCGAGCCGCACGCCGTGGTGGAGCGGGCCGAGCAGGGCGAGTGGACGATCCGGGTCGAGCGGGCGGGCCGGGTGCTGGTCCGCATCCCGTACTCGCCGTGGCTGAGCATCGTCGACGCCGAGGGCAAGAGCCTTCAGGCGCCGCAGGAGACGGTGGCCTCGAAGAACCGCCCCGAGGGGACGCCGAAGACGTACGACAACGTCAACGGCTGCCTGATGGAGACGGAGGAGGACACCCAGGGCGACAAGTGGACGGTGCTGCTCGCGCCGGAGCCGGGCACCTACCGGCTGGCGGCGCCGTACCAGCTGCCGCGCGGGACGCCGTGCCCGGAGGAGCTGCGCTGACCCTGCGGCCACCCGGTGGCCGTCCGCGTCGCGAACACACACGATCAAGTTCATATAGATGAACGAGGGTCATTCAGTCGAACATTTTTACTCCCTCTTGACCTTCCGGTTCCTTGTCGTGCCCGCATGCCCCCACCCACGATGAGCGGGCACTTCGCGGCCTTCCTCGCCCCTACCCCGTTCAGGCGAAGTGCCAACCAGCTGAGCGGAGTTCACAAGGCGGACCCTGGAAGGGGGGCACATGAACAGTCTCGACTGGGCCGTGCTCATCGGCTACTTCGCCGTGATGGTCGCCATCGGCGTCTGGTCGCACAAACGCGTGGACAACGTCAGCGACTTCTTCACGGCCGGCGGGAAGATGCCCTGGTGGCTCTCCGGCATCTCGCACCACATGTCCGGCTACAGCGCGGTGATGTTCACGGGGTACGCGGGCATCGCCTACACCTACGGCGTCACGTCCTTCGTCACCTGGTCCTTCCCCATCGCCCTCGGCATCGCCATCGGCTCGAAGCTGTTCGCGCCGCGCATCAACCGGTTGCGGTCCCGGCTCCACGTGGCCTCCCCGCTGGAGTACCTGAAGAACCGGTACAACCTGCCCACCCAGCAGGCGCTGGCCTGGTCCGGCATGCTGCTGAAGATCGTGGACGTGGGCGCCAAGTGGGCCGCCATCGCCACGCTGCTGTCGGTGTTCACCGGGATCTCCCTGAACCAGGGCATCCTCATCACCGGTGTGATCACGGGCATCTACTGCACGATCGGCGGTCTGTGGGCGGACGCGCTGACCGAACTGGGGCAGTTCATCATCCAGTTGCTCGCCGGTCTCGCGATGCTCTTCGCGGTGCTGGTCCGGCTCGACGACCACGGCGGCTTCTTCGGCGTCTGGGACGAACCGGCCCTCCAGGGCCACGGGAAGCCGCTGGTCGGGCCGTACACCACGGTGTTCCTGCTGGCGTTCCTGTTCATCAAGCTCTTCGAGTACAACGGCGGCATGCTCAACCAGGCCCAGCGGTACATGGCCACCCCCACCGCCAAGGAAGCCGAGCGGTCGGCGCGGCTGTCGGCGATCCTCTGGCTGGTGTGGCCGCTGGTGCTGTTCTTCCCGATGTGGATGTCGCCGCTGCTGGTGGAGTCGCAGAAGCCGGACGGTTCCGACTCCTACGCCCTGATGACCGAGCAGCTCCTCCCCCACGGGCTGCTGGGCCTGGTCATCGTCGGCTTCTTCTCGCACACGATGGCCATGTGCTCCTCCGACGCCAACGCGATCGCGGCGGTGTTCACGCGGGACGTGGCGCCGGTGCTGTGGGCGCGGGCGCGGACGTGGGGCGAGCGGCGCGGTCTGATGGTGGCGCGGGTGACCACGGTGGTCTTCCTCGCCCTGTCGATGGCGGTGGCGACGCAGGTCAACTCGCCGACGTTCAAGGACATCATCACCGTCGTGATCAAGTGGGTGGCCGGTCTGATGGGCCCGATCGCGATCCCGATGATGCTCGGTCTGCTGCGGGCGTTCCGCCGCTCCGGTCCCACGGCGGCGCTGACGAGCTGGGCGGCCGGACTGGTGGCGTTCTGGCTGGTCAACTACCCGATCCACTGGAACGTCGACGGCGGCGTCCCGCTCCAGTACCAGGTGTCGGTGCCGCTGGCCGTCTCCCTCGTGCTGTACATCGTGATCGGCTACCTCAAGCCGGAGGACACCCCGGAACGGCTCGCGATCATCGAGCGCGTGAACACGGACGGGGACGACTCCTCGGGTGCCGCGGCGGCGGTCCCGGCGCCGGCGGGCGGGGCGGAGGACGCGGCCGGCCGGACGTGGGTCAAGGACTAGAAGGACCAGACGGTCTCGTCCGGGTCGGCGGGCGGACCGGACCGGAGGAAGACGCCCGCGACGGGGAGTCCGGCCGGGGCCCCCTCTCGCGGGCCCCGGCCGCGTGCCGGTGAATCCGCACGATCGCGGAGTCCACCGGGACGGCCCGGCGGAACCGCCTAGCCGTCGACCTCGTACCGGCCGACCTCGAGGAAGTGACGCAGCGCTTCCGGAGTGTTGTCGTCCAGGGCCGCGCGCGCCGCCGCGCGCAGGGCGTCGCTGCTGCCGGGGTCGGCGATGATCCTGGCGATGGCGACGCGGTCGTCCTCGGCCTGGGCGAGCCGGTAACCGGACTCCAGCCAGGCGCGCATCTCCTCCGGGGTACCGCTGTCGAGCAGCTCGTTGGCCTCCCGGATCACACGCCTGCCACTGTCGGGGTCGGCGAGAATCCTGGCGATGGCGACACGGTCGTCCTCGGCCTGCGCGAGCCGGTAACCGGACTCCAGCCAGGCCCGCATCTCCTCCTCGGTGCCACTGTCCAGAAGCTCGTTCGCCTCCCGGATCACACGCCTGCCACTGTCCGGGTCGGCGAGAATCCTGGCGATGGCGACGCGCAGGTCGTCCACGTCCATCTCGTCGTAGGGGGAGCCCGTCTCCGGCACCGCGGCGACGGCCGAGGACGGCGTGGCGGCGGCGTAGGACGGGGTGGTGAGCAGCAGGGCCGGGGCGAGTGCGCCGGCGGCCACGGCGAGGGTTATGCGGGTCAGTCTCACGAAGTGAACCACCTTGGTGTCGTAGTCACGGAACGGTCCGGCAGGGTGCGGCAGGGTGCGGCAGCGAGATCGTTCCAAAGGGCGGCGGCCGGGACGTTACCAGGGCCACGCAGACTTCACAGTTCTTTAATTGCCTACGCCAGGCAGGCAGTTCCGGTCCGGTCCGGAGGCCCGGGAAGCGGTGGTTGGGTGAACGGCGACCAGGCGAAGGACCGCCGAGGGGACGGCGACCTTGATCAACTCGGGCGGCCCGGCGCCGCCGTTCAGGCCCGCGGGTAGCGGGTGAGCCACCCCGGGGACGCCCCGGCCGGGCCGTGCAGTGCCGGGCCCTGGGTCATCTCCATCGCGAAGTCGTCGGCCAGTTCCAGGATCGTGGGGCGGCCCTCCAGCTCGGCCAGCCAGCCCGGCGGGAGGGCCGTCTCCCCGTGCAGGGCGCCGAGCAGGCCGCCCGTCAGGGCGCCCGCGGTGGCGGAGGGCCCGTCGTGGTTGACGGCGAGGGACAGCGCGTGCCGGGCGTCCTCGCCGACGCAGGCGCAGTACACGGCGGCGGCCACCAGCTCCTCCGCCGTGCCGTCCCCGGCCAGCCCGGCCACCCGCTCGGGCGTCGGCAGCCCCTGCCGTACGGCGTCCAGGGCCTGCCGGAGCGCGTCGGACACCGGCTCGTGTCCCGGCCACGCGGCGAGCAGCGCGAGCGCCTGGTGCACTGCGGCCTCCGGGGCGGCCCCGCGGGCCAGCCCGTGCACGATCACGGCGTACGCGCCCGCCGCCAGCCGGGCCGCGGGGTGCCCGTGGGTCTGCGCCGCGCACTCCACGGCGAGCTGGGCGACGAGCTGCGGGTCCCACCCGACCAGCAGCCCGAACGGGGCGGAGCGCCCGGCGGCCTCGGCACCGCGCTCTCCCGGGTTCTTCGGCGCGTCCGGCGTGCCCATCGTCTCGTCCCCGAGGCCGAGCAGCAGCGCCCGCGTCGGGCCGCGCCGGACGTACAGCCACTCCTCGCGGGCCAGCCAGCCGTCCTCCTCGCGCCGCTCGTCGGGGCCCCAGTCGTGCTGGGTGGCGGCCCAGCGCCGGTACGCCCGGTGCAGGTCGGTCGGCGGATGCCAGGCGCCGGTGTCCCGGCGCACCTGGGCGCGTATCAGCCCGTCCACGGAGAACAGGGTGAGCTGGGTGAGGTGCGTGACGGCGCCGCGCCGCCCGTGGGCGGGGGCGAGGTCCGCCAGCCCTTCGGCCCCGTACGCCTCCCGTATCCCGGCGAGGTCCAGCCGGTCGACGGGCGCGCCCAGCGCGTCGCCGACGGCCACCCCCAGCAGCGTCCCGCGCACCCGGCTGCGGAAGTCCTGCTGCTCGGCCCGCCCCCAGACGATCCCGGCCGTCGCGTCCACCCAGACCTCCCGGGGCACCGCCCGTCCCAACGTACGCCGTCGAGCACTGTAATCGAACGGGCGGGTGGTGCAGGGGGGAGGACGGGAACGCGTGGGGGCGGAGTGGGGCCGGTGGTCACTCGTACCAGGTCACGTTGCACACGTAGACGCATGCGTGACGGGGCACGGGCAGGAAGCTGATGAAACCGCGTCCGCCGAGGAAGTCGAACTCACGCAGACCGCCTTCGCGGTCGAATGGCCTGCCGACTCGCACGGAGTCGTGACCGAGGACGGCCAGTTCCGCAGCGAGCCGCTCCACCTCCGCCACCACTCCCGGCGGCAATCCTCCAGTGATGTACTCGGCACTCGGGTTGTAGTCCCAGGACCAGTCGGTCACAGCCCTGCCTCGGCCTCTGCCGCCTCGCGGATCGCACGAATCTCGGCGATCGCGGCGGACGGGTCCTGTTCGCCGGTGTCCACGATCCGCTCCAGTTCCCGCAGGCGCTCGGCACGGGCCGGATGACGTTCGATGGCGACGAACACGGCCCACGAGTGCACGAAGGCGCGCAACGGCGCAAGGCTCTGGACCTGCTGGGCGTTGGTCGTGGCCTCGAAGAGGTGCTGCGTGAGCGCCGGAAGCCGGCTGGGCGCGATCCGTGCGACAGCCCTGCGCAGCGCATCCGGGGTCAGCTCGGGCATGGGGATCAGAGGTCCGTAGGGACCGTCGGTCTGAGCGCTCATGGTGACCTCCGGTACGGATGGTTCGCTCCTCGTACGGTACCGGCGGAGATCTGCGCACGCTGCCGGGACGACGTGGGTCACATGACCCGCTCCCGGCGTCTCTACGCCGCCCTCCGCCCGGGAGGTGCCGTCCGGCAGTCGCGGCAGCGGCCCGGTCGCGGGGCCCGGAACGCGCGGTCGCAGCCGTCGCAGGTCTGGAGAGGGTCGGGGCGGCGCCTCGGCTCCGACGCGGGGGCCGGAGCGGCGGGCAGGTGTGGGGGCAGGTCGGTGGTGAGGCGGTGGCGCAGGAGGGCCGCCGGGTGGCGGATGGGGTCCTGGGGCAGGCCGGTCGTCAGGGTGCGGAGTACGGCGGTGGCGGGCACGCCGCGCTCCAGCCAGGCGGAGACGGCCGGGGCGAGGCGGCGTACGTCCCGTTCGGTGAGGAGCAGCCGGGAGTCGTGGGTGCGCAGGCGGACGAGGAGGTCGGCGGCGGTGCGGTCGGCGGGTGGGGCGGGCGCGACGGCGGGCGGCTTCTCGGCCTGGGGTTCGGGTGCGGCGGCGGAGACGGCGGCGCGGGGGTGGTTGGCGGAGACGACGGCGCGGGGGTGGTTGGCGGAGACGACGGCGCGGGGGTGGTTGGCGGAGACGGCGGCGCGGGGGTGGTTGTAGGAGACCGTCCGGGTCACGACTCGGCCGGATCGAAGACGCTCCTTGGTGCGTGCGAGGTACCCGTGCGCCTCCAGTTCCCGCAGGGCGGCGGCGATCCTGATCTCCCCCTCGGGGAACTTCGCGGCCAGCGCCTTGATCCCGACCGTCGTCCCGGCGGGCAGCGACTGGATGTGGACGGCGAGACCGATCGCCGTCAGGGACAGTTCCGGGTGCTGGAGGAGGTGGTTTCCGACGACGGTGAAGTTCTCGGTGTGGGGCACGTTGACGTGCTCGACACCGCCGGTGGAACGGCCGGACGCGGTGCGCGCGGGCGCGCTAGGCTGCTGGTCAGTCATCAGGAAGGTCTCTTCTTCCTCGGTGATCAGGCCCTCGCAGTGGGATGGCAGTCCCGGCGGGGGCCGAATCGTGTCTGGGGTTGTCTGCGGTTGTCGGGGCAGACGCTGCACCATGAACGGCCCGCCGCGCCAGCCGGGTTGGCGATGTTCACTCCGGAGAGTGACCGTCGGGGACGGCAGGGGCTGGTTCGGTTCTTTCCCCGGTTCTTTGGTCTTTGGCGTCGGCGCCCACCGGGTCACACCGCCCCGCGACCCGGTGCCGCTTCGGCCCAGACGGTCCTGGCGTGGTCGGGCGCCTCTCCACCCCCAGCGCCCGGCGAACACCGCCACGATCCGCAGCCCCCTGACCCGCCTCCATCTCCCCCGCCTCCGCGTCCCCGGCCGCCGGGTCCGGGACACGCGGGACCCGGTAGCCCCGGGCGCCGATGGCCTCGATCCGGAGGGTGCCGTCGGCCGGTGACTTCAGCCGCGGCCGGAAGTCCCGGCCCGGGACACGGCCGTGGAGCACGGCGTTCGGCGCCGGCTCGGCCACCACCTGCGCCGCATGCTCGGGGAGCACGCCCTCGTCGTCGAACCGACCCCAAGGACACCGAGTAACCCGCCGCACCTCTTTCCCCGGCAGCCGGCCTCGGTTCACGCCCCGTTCCCCGGGTACTTCCTTCAACGGTGAACGATCCCGGGCATGACGACCCACACGACACGTGCCGGTGCGACCGGCACGGCCGGCACGGCCGGTGCCCTGGTGGCCGCCGCGCTGCTCACCGGCCTCGCCGCCCCCGCCGCCACGGCCGCCCCCGCGCACCACGCGCACCACGCGCACCAGGCGGACCACGGGGCCCACGGGGCCCACGGGGCCCAGGCGGGACGGCAGCACATCCCCTTCACCGCCGCCGAGGTGGAGGCGCGGGACGACGGCTCCTACCGGGTCACCTGGACGGCGCCGGGCGTCCGGCACGTCGCCGTCCGGGCCAACGGCCGTACCGTCGCCTCGGGCGGCTCGTCCGGCGCGGTCACCGTGAGGGGGCTGCCCGCCGCCGACCGGCAGTGGTTCGACCTCGTGCCCGGACGCGGCGGCAGCCTGCGGCTCGCGGACCGGCTGATCGAGCTGGACGGGACCGTCAACTTCCGTGACGCGGGCGGCTACCGCACCCGGGACGGCCGCTGGGTGAAGATGGGCGTCGTCTACCGGTCCGACTCGCTCGACAAGCTCACCGGCGCCGACCTGGCCAAGCTGAAGCGGCTCGGCCTCTCCGTCGACTACGACCTGCGGACCACCTCCGAGCGGACCGACGCGCCCGACCGCCTCCCCGAGGGCACGCGGTACGTCGCGGCGAACGTCCTCGGCGACGGCTCCCCCGTCTTCTCGATGCCGAAGACGGCCGACGAGGCCGCCCGGCTCATGACCGACGGCGAGAAGGCGATGGTGAGCGGTGCGCCCGCGAAGGCCGCCTACTCCTCGGTCTTCGCCGACCTCGCCGACGGTGACCCGGACGGCACGCTCTACCACTGCACGGCCGGCAAGGACCGCACCGGCTGGGCGAGCGCCGCGCTGCTCACCGCCCTCGGGGTGCCGCGCGAGACGGTGATGGTGGACTACCTGGCCTCCAACGACTACCGCGCCGAGGCGAACGCCGCGGCCCTCGCCGCCCTGCCGCCCGCGCAGGCCGCGGTCTACAAGCCGATGCTCGACGTCCGGCCCGAGTACCTCGACTCCGGGTTCGAGGAGGTCGAGCGGGAGTACGGCTCCTTCGCGGCGTACGAGAAGCAGGCCCTCGGGCTCGACGCCCGCGAACTGCGCGAGCTGCGCGCCGGGTTGCTGGTGGGCTGACCGGCCCGGACGTCCCGGCTGGGCCCGTACGGAGTGGCTCGATCCGTACGGGCCCAGCCGCGCCGGGCGGGGAAGAGTACGGGTATGGCACCCACTTCCGCCTCGCGCGCCCTGCCGCTCGCCGCCACCCTGCTCACCGGCACCGTCGCCCTCTACATCACCCTCGTCGCCGTCGGGAACATCACCGACTTCGGGACGAACCAGCAGTTCGTCCGGCACGTTCTGGCCATGGACACCACGTTCGAGGACGAGGACCTGATGTGGCGGGCGATCACCACCGAGTGGATCCAGGACGCCGCCTACGTCCTGATCATCCTGTGGGAGTGCGCCGCCGCGCTCGTGCTGCTGTACGGGACCTGGCTGTGGTTCCGGCGCGACCATCCGCGCGCCCGCCGGGTCAGCACGTACGGGCTGCTCATGCTGATGCTGCTGTTCGGCGCCGGGTTCATCGCGATCGGCGGGGAGTGGTTCGCGATGTGGCAGTCGGAGCAGTGGAACGGACTGGACGCGGCGACGCGCGTCTTCCTGCTCAGCGGGGTCGTGCTGATCGTCGACCAGTTGCCCATGGGGCCCGGCGACGGCGTCAGGTGACCACCCTGACCTCCGTACCGGGGGTGGCGAAGGCCCATACGGCCGTCCCGTCGGCCTTGTGCAGGCGGATGCCGCCCGTCTTCGCCCCGGGGGAGGGCGGCGGGGGCGAGGAACCGTCGACGGCGTTGGAGAAGCCGACGGTGACGCCGTCCTGGACGGCGAAGTAGACGATGTGCTCGACCTTCACGCCGTCCGATCCGGTCGTGGACTCGGTGCGGCCCCCGATCGTGTACGTGCCGGGGTCCGGGCTGACCGTGCCGGGCCACACGGTGAAGCTGCGCCGGGTGGCGTCGCTGGCGTCGACCAGCCAGACCCGCTTCTGCCCGACGGAGTAGACGATGCGGCGGCCGGTGCCGGAGCCGTCCGGCACGGCGGGTGTCGCGGACGCGGTCGGGGTGGGGTGCGCGCCCGCCGCCGGGGCACTGGTCCGGACGGCGGCCGTGGGGGCGGGGCGCGGCCCCTGGTCCGCCTGCACGGCCAGGACGGCCACTCCCGCTATCGCCCCCACGGTCAGGCCGGTGACCCAGGCCCACGAGGGAAGTCGGGCAGGCATGGGCACGCATCTCCTCACCTACAGCACCATGGTTCGGATCATCGTACTGTGAGCGCCCCGGCCGATCCCCGCCCGGAGACCAGCCGGGGACCGGCCGGGGACCGGTCAGGGATCGACCGGGAACCGGCCGGGGATCAGTCGAGCACCGGCAGCAGCTCCGGCAGGTGGCCGTCCGATGCCTCGGCCGCCCGGCGGCGTTCCTCCGGCACCTCGCCGTAGAGGGTGGTGCGGGGCTTGGCGGGGCGGCCGGCGGCCTCCGCGACCGCGATCAGGTCCTTGACCGACTTGTACGAGCCGTAGGAGGAGCCCGCCATGCGGGAGATCGTCTCCTCCATGAGGGTGCCGCCCAGGTCGTTGGCGCCGGAGCGGAGCATCTCCGCCGCACCCTCCGTGCCCAGTTTCACCCAGCTCGTCTGGATGTTGGGGATGTGCGGGTGGAGGAGGAGGCGGGCCATCGCCGTCACCGCGCGGTTGTCGCGGGTGGTCGGGCCGGGGCGGGCGATCCCGGCCAGGTAGACCGGGGCGTTGGTGTGGATGAAGGGGAGGGTCACGAACTCCGTGAAGCCGCCCGTCCGCTGCTGGATGCGGGCCAGGGTACGCAGGTGGCCGAGCCAGTGGCGGGGCTGGTCGACGTGGCCGTACATCATCGTCGAGGACGAGCGGATGCCCAGCTCGTGGGCGGTGGTGACGACCTCGATCCAGGTGGCCGTGGGCAGCTTGCCCTTGGTGAGGACCCAGCGGACCTCGTCGTCGAGGATCTCCGCCGCCGTGCCGGGGATGGAGTCCAGCCCGGCCTCCTTGGCGGCCGTGAGCCACTCGCGGATCGACAGGCCGGTGCGGGTGGCGCCGTTGACGACCTCCATCGGGGAGAAGGCGTGCACGTGCATGCCGGGGACGCGTTCCTTCACGGCGCGTGCGATGTCGAAGTACGCGGTGCCGGGCAGGTCCGGGTGGATGCCGCCCTGCATGCACACCTCCACCGCGCCGACCTCCCACGCCTGCTGGGCGCGGTCGGCGACCTGCTCCAGGGAGAGGGTGTAGGCGTCGGCGTCGGTGCGGCGCTGGGCGAAGGCGCAGAAGCGGCAGCCGGTGTAGCAGACGTTGGTGAAGTTGATGTTGCGGGTGACGATGTACGTGACGCCGTCGCCGACCGCCGACCTGCGGACGTCGTCGGCCACTTTGCACAGGGCGTCCAGGGCCGGGCCGTCGGCGTGCAGGAGGGCGAGCGCCTCGTCGTCGGTGAGCTTCGTCGGGTCGTCGGCCGCCGTCGCCAGGGCGGCGCGTACGTCGGTGTCGATGCGCTCGGGAGCCATGCCGGGGGCGGCGGCCTCGCGCAGGGCGCCCCAGTCGCCGTACACCTCGTCGAAGTCGTCGCGGCGGTCGGTGGTGCGGCCCTCGGTGTCGATGGCCGTGTGCAGGTCGGTGCGGCCGGTGGGGGTGAACACCTCGTCCGGTTCCTGCCAGGGGCGGCCCTCGACGACGGCGTCCTCGCGGGCGAGGCCGGTTTCCGGGTCGGCCAGCGCCGTCACGTGCGGGAGCAGGCGGGGGTCGAGCCAGGGCTCGCCGCGCTTGACGAACTCCGGGTAGACGCAGAGGCGTTCGCGCAGCTCGAAACCGGCCGCCCGGGACCGCTCGGCGAGTTCGTCGATCTGCGGCCAGGGGCGTTCGGGGTTGACGTGGTCGATGGTGAGCGGGGAGACGCCGCCCCAGTCGTCGATGCCGGCGCCGATGAGCCGCTCGTACTCGGCGTCGACGAGGTTGGGCGGGGCCTGGAGACAGGCGGCGGGGCCCATGATGTGCCGGGCGACGGCGACGGTGGCGACCAGCTCGTCCAGTTCGGCGTCCGGCATGCCGCGCATCGCGGTGTCCGGCTTGGCGCGGAAGTTCTGGATGATCAGTTCCTGGATGCCGTGGTAGGCGCGGGAGATCTTCCGCAGGGCGAAGAGGGACTCGGCGCGCTCCTCGTAGGTCTCGCCGATGCCGATGAGGAGGCC
Source organism: Streptomyces sp. NPDC006134 (assembly GCF_040628835.1). NCBI lineage: Bacteria > Bacillati > Actinomycetota > Actinomycetes > Kitasatosporales > Streptomycetaceae > Streptomyces > Streptomyces sp. NPDC006134. The sequence goes on from NZ_JBEXTV010000007.1 coordinate 169,126, forward strand.
GGAGGTGAAGGGGACGGAGGAGCGGCCGGCGTCCTCCAGGACGCGCAGGCGGACGGCGGGTTCCTTGTCCGGGGAGCCGTGGTGGGGGCCGCCGGGCTCGGACCACAGGCGGGTCGCCGTCGTCTCCAGCATCATGCCCATGGAGGGGGCGACGGGCTTGAGGCGCTGGAAGTCCGTCCAGGACATGACGCCCGGGTTGAGGTGCGGCAGCAGGCCGGTCTCCTCCAGGATGCGGATGGAGACGGCGCGGACGTAGGCGAGGGTGTCGTCGTAGCCGTGCGCGTCGAGCCACTCGCGCGCCTCGGGCCAGCGGTCCTCGGGCTTGTCGCCGAGGGTGATGAGGGCTTCCTTGCAGCCGAGGGCGGCGCCCTTGCGGGCGATATCGAGGACCTCGTCCGGCGACATGAACATCCCGTGCCCGGCGCGGCGCAGCTTGCCGGGGACGGTGACGAAGGTGCAGTAGTGGCACTTGTCCCGGCACAGCCGGGTCAGGGGGATGAAGACGCTCTTGGAGTAGGTGATGACGCCGGGGCGGCCCGCCGCGTCCAGGCCCGCGTCCCGCACCCGGGCGGCGGAGGCGGTCAGGTCCTCCAGGTGCTCGCCACGGGCCTGGAGCAGGACCGCGGCCTCGGTGACGTCGAGGGCGACGCCGTCCCGGGCGCGTTTGAGGGCGCGACGCATGGAGTTCTCGGTGGGGCCGGTTCCGGAGGTCGCGGAAGTCGTCATCCTTCGAGCATACGAGCGGGGTGATCAGGCGGAGCAGGAAGCTCGGGCGCCCGGGTTCCTCAGAAGACGAGGTCGCTCCACCACCAGGCGAGGGACGGCAGCCGCCGGGGGTCCTGCCGGCCGGGGCGGGGGGTGTCGGTCCAGTGGCCGCCGGCCGTCTGGGCGGGGATGCGGGCCGGGGCGGCGGGGGTGATGCCGTCCGGGGCCAGGTAGCGCGGCACGCTCAGTCCCCATTCGATGTTGCCGCGGATGCCGTGCCCGAGGTCGGTGAGGTAGTGGCGCAGGGCGCTGCCGGCGCGCGGGGTGACCTGGTCGCGCAGGGCGAGGAACCGTTCCAGCACGGCGTCGCGCAGGGCGATGGCCTCGTCGACGGCTTGCCGGAGCGAGTGGCGGTGGTGGGTCATGAGGACGTTGACGATGTTCTGTTCGGTCTGGTGGCGGGTGGTCTCCCTGGTGTGGGAGTGGCGGTCGTTGTCGAGTGCCGCGACCAGAATGGCCATCTCGGTCAGGGCGCGGACCGCGGGCGAGTCCATCTCGCGGTCGGGCACGTCGAGGCCGTTGGCGATCTCCAGCATCGCGTAGGTGGGTTCGCCGCCGGCCGAGTGCAGGCGCATGGTCAGGTACTCGTCGAGGTCCGGCATGCGGCCGGCGGCCCGGTTGCCGATCTGCCACTGGACGCCGGTGAGCCAGGCGCGGTGGGCGTGCTCGAAACGGCGGTTCTGGACGGGTCCGGCGGCTGCGCGGAACAGTTCCCCGATCTCGTGCAGGGCGGCGGCGTAGGGGTCGGCGCAGGACAGCCGGCCGGGCACTTCCAGGGCGCGCTGCACCGAGAAGGCCATGGGGGCGAAGGCGGCGGGGTCGGCGGCGAAGGGGCCTTCGTCACAGCGGGCGTCGTCGAAGACGAAACCCCAGTAGACCCACAGGGCGGCGAGCCACAGCCGGTCCGGATCGGCGTCCGGGGCGAAGCGGGCGTAGAAGTCGGCGCTGCGGCTGCCGGCGATCCGGGCGAGGTCGGTGCCGTCGCGGCACAGGCCGCTGCGTTCGAACCAGGCCAGGGCGCGGCGCTCGGCCTCCTCGGCCTCGGGGTGGACGGCGGATTCGATGGGGCAGTAGAAGGGCGGGGTGTCGACGGCGGTACCGGTCACCGGTTCTCCTTTCGCCGCGGGGACGGGCCGCGGGGACGGGCCCGCGGGGACGGACCGCGGTGCCGTGCGGCGGTGCCGTGCGGCGGACGCGGTCGAGTGGTCGGGGTGGCGGTCCGGACAGACAGCCCGGACAGACAGCCCGGAGAGGCGGTCCGGACAGGCGGTCCGGACAGGCGGTCCGGTCAGGCGGTCCGGATGGCGGCGCGGGCCGCGATCTGCCGCAGCGCGGCGGCGATCTCGGGCGCGAGCGGGCCGCCGTCCAGGGCGCGCAGCGCCTGCTCGTACCGTTCGGCGATCATGCATTCGACGGTGTCGCGGGCGCCGGTGTGCTGGAGGATGTGCCGGACGCGTGCGGCGCCGTCCTCGTCGAGGTCCGCCCGGCCGACCAGGGCGTCGAGCGTCTTGCGCTGCTCCGGCGTGGCGTGCCGGGTGGCGAGGGCCATGAGCACGGTGGCCTTGCCCGAGCGGAGGTCTTCGAGGACCGGTTTTCCGGTCAGGGCGGGGTCGCCGAAGACTCCGAGGAGGTCGTCCCGCAGCTGGAACGCCTCCCCGAGGGGGAGCGCGTACGCGGAGCACAGGGCGAGCAGGTCCCGGTCGGCGCCGGCGAGGGCGGCCCCCAGGTGCAGGGGCCGTTCGACGGTGTACTTGGCGGTCTTCAGGCGGGCGATCGTCAGGGCCTCCTCGACATCGCCGGTGGGCCGTCCGGTGGCCGTCAGGTCCATGTGCTGGCCCAGGAGCACCTCGCCGCGCATGGCGTCGAGCAGCGGCAGCACGGTGTCGCGCTGCCGGGGGCTCAGACCGGCCGTGTTGACGAGGGCGTTGGAGCAGATCAGGGCCAGGTCGCCGAGGAGGATGGCGGCGTGGACGCCGAAGGCGTCGGCGTCCGGCCTCGCCCGGTGCCGGGTGGCGAACGCCCGGTGCGCGCTGGGGCGGCCCCGGCGGGTGGGGCTGCCGTCGATGATGTCGTCGTGGATCAGGGCGAAGGCGTGGAAGACCTCCAGGCTCGCCGCCGTGCGCCACAGGGTCTCCTCCCCGTCCTCTCCGCCCTCACCGTCCTCTCCGCCGCCGCCCGCGGCGTACCAGCCGAGGACGCACAGCAGGGGCCGGATGCGTTTGCCGGGCGCGAGGACGAAATCGGTCAGGGCCCGGGTCAGTTCGCCGGCGCGGCCCCGGGGGGAGGGGACTCCGGCGGGCGGGCGGCGCAGGATCTCCGCCAGGACGGTGTCGACCCGGTCGCGGAGGGCGTCGAGGTCGAGCGTGGGGACGAGGTCGGTACTCATGGGGGCTTCCTCCCTGCGGGCGGACCGGCAGGCGGGGTGGAGACGGGGACGGCAGGCGGGGCGGAGGTGGTGGGGGGCGGGGCCCGCGGACAACTGGCCTGCGGACAGCGGGCGGCGGGCGGCGGACCCACGGAAGCGGGCGGCGGTGTGCCGGTCACCGGTCCCTGGCGTAGTGGTTCCAGAGCATCGTGGTGGCGAGCGCGAGGGACACCTCCGCCGCGCCTTTGCGCAGGCCGGAGGAGCGGGTGGCCGAGCGGGAGCCGTTGAGGTTCATGCGCATGGTCAGGTCCCGGTTGGACAAGTCCTTCGTGATGCCCCGCAGTTGCTGGGGGGCGGAGGCACCGGCCGTGATCACCTCCAGGGCCGTACGGACGGCCTGCTGCGGAGAGAGCGACTCCTTGACCAGGTCGGTGACGATGCCGACGAGTTCCTCGGAGAAGACGTCGATGAGGGAGAGCTCCGGGCACAGGTGCCGGATCGATCCCTCGATGTTGGCGAAGGACTTGCCCAGGATGGAGACCATGGGGCTGGTGCGGATGCCGCGGCGGGTGGAGTGCTGGAGCACGGCGGTGAGGGTCACCCCGAAGTTGAGCTCCTCCAGGGAGGCGGTGGCGATCTGCGGCACCAGTGAGGCCATGTCGCCGGCGAACGCCGCCGTGTTCGCCCACGAGGTGGCGCTGCCCATGTCGATCCAGGCCCGGGCGGTCCCGGCCCCGTCGTTCATCGCCAGGTTGAGCAGCAGCAGCAGGATGCTGGTGCTCATGGGCCGGTCGATGCGGCCGACCATGCCCCAGTCGATCACGGTGGCCGGGTGGCCGGGCTCCACGAAGATGTTCCCCGGGTGCGGGTCCGCGTGGAAGATGCGGTCGACGAAGTAGCCCCGGTACATGAAGGCGAGCAGGTCCTGCCCGATGGCCCTGCGTTCCTCGGTGTCGAACCGGTCCTTGTCGGCCTCCCGGATCGGCGTCCCCGGTGCGAGGCCCTGCACCAGGACCCGTTCGGTGGCCTCGATCACCTCGGGCACCGTGACGTGGTCGAAGTCCTCCGCCGCCTTGGCCGCCTCGGTCATGTTCCGGGCTTCCATCACGAAGTCGAGTTCGGGCCGCATCGCGTCGAAGACCACGTTGAGCATGGCCTCGACGTCGATGACCTCGTTGAAGCGCCAGGCCCGCCGGGAGGCGAAGCGGGACAGGGAGCCCATGAGCTTCATGTCCGCCTCGACCGTCTCGCGCACACCGGGACGCTGGATCTTCACCGCGACCGGCCGTCCGCCGGGCAGTTCCGCCCGGTACACCTGGGCCAGGGACGCCGTGCCCAGCGGGTGCTCGGTGTCGAAGTCGCGGAACCGCCCGGCCCAGCCCGGCCCCAGCTCCCGCCGGAGCACCGGTTCGAAGTCGGCGAACGGGGCGGGTGACGCCTCGTCCTGGAGCTTCTCGAACTCCTCGATCATCTCCGGGGTCACGATGTCGGGCCGCGTGGCCAGCATCTGGCCGACTTTCACGTAGAAGGGGCCGAGGCTCTCCAGAGCGCGGCGGACGTTGCGGGCCCGGCGTACGGCCCCCGCGTCCGCCCGGCCGGCGGGCGTGGCGGCGAGTGCCGCCTCCTGCCGGATCAGGTGGGCGAGCACGCGCATCAGCACCCGCCCTCGGCCCGCGCTCACCTCCGGTGCTCCCGCGTCCGATGCTCCCGCGTCCGGTGGCCCGCGTTCCCCGGTCCGGCCGCGCCCCGGGCGGGCCGCCGGTGCCGTCGCGGCCGGGCGGGCGGGCGGTCAGCGCACATCACGGATACGGTCGATACGGTCGGCCAGACGCGCCAGCTCGTCCCTCAGGGCCTCCGCGTCCTCCGCCCCGCGCGCCCGCGGCACCCTGCCCCGGTTCCCGGGGTGGTCCCCCTCGCCCCAGCGCCGGTCCATCCGCCCCCGGAGCAGTTCCAGCTGGCCCTTCAGCGCCGCGAGTTCGTCCGGGTCCTCGTCCGGGGCCTCGCCGGGGTGGTCGTCGTCCGGGCGCGGACGCGGAGCCGGCCGGCGGTCGGACGCGTAGGGTTCCCCCTCGTCCGGGCGGAGCCGCCGCGGCCCGTCACCACGGCGGTGACGGTCACCACGCCGGTGCCGACGACCACGACGCCCGTCCCGGTCATCGTCGTAGTCGTAGTCGTCGTCATCGTCGTAGTCGTAGTCGTCGCGTCGGTCACGGCGATCGCGTCGGTCGTCGTGGCCGCGACCACCTCGGTGGTGATCGTCGTCGTCCAGCGCCCGGCTGACCGAGCTCCGCAGGCCGCATTCGAAATCCCCGGCTCTGTCCAGGGCGTCGTCCACGAGGTCCTCCGTGGCGCGCACGATATTGCGCAACGCGTGACTGAACGACGTACGGGAACGGCGACGGGACATGGGGTGACCCCTTTCCGGGAAGCGAGAAGAGAAGACACGCACACGGACCCGAGAAATACGCAGGACCGCGCCCGTGCCTGCCCACACAGAATTCCGGGGCGGTTTCCGGCTACGCTCATACTGGCCGACAGGCCCGAACGAAAACGCCAGCCCTGCCGATTTCATTCAATTGAGCGAAGCGCTTTTCCCGCAGGTTCCGCGCGCCGTCGCGCGCCGGTGCTCACAGGGGGCTCAGCGGCGAGGGAACCTCACAGCTCACGGACCGCGGACGCCGACTCGGACGTTAATATGCACGCGCCCCCTCGCCCGGCGCCCGGATTCCCCGACCCGCGGAGCGCGGTCAGAAGAAATAAAAAACCAGCCGCAACAGGGCAGCGGCCGCGAAGATCCCCGTCCATATGGCAAGCGAAAACGTCATTGCGACAGATGCGGATTCGCGGCGGCATGCCGGGGGATCAATCCGGAAAAACCCAGAGGCTGCCCGCCGGGGAAACCCGACGGGAGAAAGGAGGACATCCCATGGCGAGGATCACGAGGATCGAGGTGCACGTCCGCACCGCCGACGTGCCGCACGGGGGAACACAGGGGTGGGTCTACCTGGGCGTCGCCGGCCGCGAGTTCGTGCTCGACGCCGCCGGGACCACCAGCGGCACCCGGACCGGTGACAACTGGACCTTCGTGCTGGGCGAGGACGCCAACGTCGAGAACCCCGCCTACAACGACCCGCGCAGGCCGCAGCTGCACACCGACGACCTCGACCGCTACCCGGTCTACCTGAGGTTCGAGCCCGTGGGGCCCGACCCCGCCTGGTGCCTGGAGCGCGTCGTCGTCAACGTCAACGGCGACACCGACCATCCGCACACCTTCGACAACCCGAACCTCGCCGACTTCGGGGAGGACCGCCGTCTGTGGCTGGGCCAGGAGTACGGCAAGCAGCTCTACCTCAAGCGGTACGACGACTGACGGCGCCGGACGCGGCACGACCGCCACCTCCCGCGAAGTGGCGGTCCGTCCGGCGCCGTCCGGCGCCGTCCGCGCACCGGGCGCCCGACGGCCCGGCGCCCCCGTTATGTTTTCCGCGGTCCTGCAAGAGGGCTGCTGGCCTCCGGGCCCGGCATGACTGTTGCCCCCTGTCGAACGGATGACCTGGGGGGTGGTGTCACCGGGCCCGAGGGGTGCCGTCGGAGACGCT
>NZ_JBEXTV010000008.1:0-172788 GCF_040628835.1 Streptomyces sp. NPDC006134
TGTTTTGCTTTGGGTGTGGCTTGTGGGGGGGGCGCGGGGCGCCCCCGCCCCCCCCCCCCCCCCCGCGACCGGGCGCCGCGCGGAAGGCGGCCACGCCTAGGCGGTCTTGACCGCCCCGCCGTCGACGAGGTGGTCGGCGCCGGTCGTCGCGGCGGCGAGCGGCGAGGCGAGGTAGGCGACGAGGGCCGCCACCTCGTCCGGTTCGACGAGCCGGTCGATGAGCATGCCCATCGACTTCGGCAGCCCGGCCAGGAGTTCGGTGTGCGGGACGCCCATGGCCGCGGCGAGTCCGGCGCCGTAGCCGGCCGGGCTCTCCCACAGGGCGGTGCGGACCGGCCCCGGCGAGACGGTGTTCACCCGGACCCCTCGCGGGCCGAACTCCTCCGCCAGGGCCTTGCCGAACGCGGTGAGCGCGGCCTTGGCCGCCGCGTAGGCGACGGGTCCGCCGTGCGGGACGCGGGCACTGATGGAGGACACGTTGACGATCGCACCGCGGGTGGCCAGCAGTGCGGGCAGGGCGGCGCGGGTGACGCGGACGCCGGTGAAGAAGTTCAGGTCCATCATCTGCGCCCACCGGTCGTCGGTCAGGGCGAGGAACCCCCCGGTCACGTCACTGTCACCGCCGCCGACGTTGTTGACGAGGATGTCCAGGCCCCCCAGTTCGGTCACGGCCTCGGCCATCAGGCGCTCGGCTCCGGCGGGGTCGGTCAGGTCGACCGCCACGGGTGTCACGCCGGCCGCCTCCAGCTCCGGGGTGGGCTTGCGGGCGGCGGCGACGACGCGGGCGCCTTCGGCGGCCAGGGCACGCGCGACGGCCAGCCCGATCCCCCGACTGGCGCCCGTAACCAGGGCGGTCTTGCCGTTCAAGTGCAGATCCATGGCGCTCCTCCAGGACAACTCGCATCAGCTGTGTTGCAATGAACGTAAGACATGCATCACCAATGTTGCAAGTCATGGATGACCTGCCGCACTGTCGTACACTCATGGAGTCACCACCGTCCCGGAAGGTCCCGCTTCATGGCGCCGCCCGCCTCCACCAAGCCGCTGCGAGCCGACACCGAGCGCACGGTGCGCGCGATCCTCACGGCCGCCGAGCGGGTGCTCTCCGCCAACCCGGCGGCCACGATGGAGCAGATCGCGGAGGCCGCCGGGGTCGCGCGGACCACCGTTCACCGGCGGTTCGCCTCGCGGGAGGCGCTCATCAGGGCGCTGGCCGCATGGGCGACCCGGCAGTTCCACGAGGCCGTCACAGCCGCACGGCCGGACACCGCCCCGCCCGCCGTCGCGCTCTACCAGGCCACCGCGAACGTGCTTCGCGTGAAGATCGGATGGGGTTTCGCCATGGGCGCCCTCCCCACCGACGATCCCGAGGTCGCGCGCGTGCACGCCGACGTACTGGCCCAGTGCGAGCGGCTGTTCACCCGCGCCCGCGACACCGGACTGCTCCCGTCCGACGCCGACCTCGACTGGGCGCGGCGCGTCTACTACGCCCTCATCCACGAGGCCGCGGCCCAGGCGCCGGACACCGACGCCGCCGTGGACGCCCTCGCCACGCGCGTCGTCGACACCCTGCTGCACGGCGTCGGCAAGCCGGCCACCGCCTGACCGCCGCCCGGCCACCGTCCGATCGCCGAAGGGCCCGCCGCTCCCCGGTCGGGAAGCGGCGGGCCCTCGGGACGAGCGGCGGCGGCCGTCAGTCCTTCGTCCACCATACGGTCGTGTCGGCGGGCACCTTCGCCTCACCGTCCACCTCGGTCACCTCGCCGCTGGCGAGCAGCACCCGCCCGTACGCGGGCATCGCCACCGACTCGCCGGTGGTGTTGGCGACGCACACGAAGTCGCCACGCCGGAAGGCCAGCACGCCCTCGGGCGCCCGCAGCCACTCCACCGCGTCGCCCGCGCCCAGGCCGGGGTGTTCCCGGCGCACGGCCAGCGCGGTCCGGTACAGCTCCAGCGTCGAGCCGGGCACGCCGGTCTGCGCCTCGACGCTCAGCTCGCCCCAGCCCTCCGGCTGCGGCAGCCAGCTGCCGCCGTCGCCGAAGCCGTACGACGATCCCGTGCGCGTCCAGGGGATCGGCACCCGGCAGCCGTCGCGGAAGCCGTCCTGTCCGGCGCCGCGGAAGTACGCCGGGTCCTGGCGCACCTCGTCCGGCAGGTCGACGACGTCGGGCAGGCCGAGCTCCTCGCCCTGGTAGAGGTAGGCGGAGCCGGGCAGCGCCAGCATCAGCAGCGTCGCCGCGCGCGCCCGGCGCAGCCCCAGCTCCCGGTCACCGGCCAGGCGGATCTGGGTGCCGAGACCGGGCGGGTTGGCGAAGCGGGTGGCGTGCCGGGTGACGTCGTGGTTGGACAGCACCCAGGTGGCCGGCGCGCCGACCGGGCGCATCGCCTCCAGGGTGCGGTCGACGACCTCGCGCAGCTCCCCGGCGTCCCAGTGGGTGGCCAGGTACTGGAAGTTGAACGCCTGGTGCAGCTCGTCGGGGCGGACGTAGTGCGCGGTGCGCTCGATGGTCGGGGTCCACGCCTCGGCGACGAAGATGCGCTCCCCCGCGTACTCGTCGAGGATGCGGCGCCACTGCCGGTAGATCTCGTGCACGCCGTCCTGGTCGAAGAACGGCATCACGTCGTTGCCCAGCAGCTTCACCTGGTCGTGGGCGCCCAGGTCCGGCAGGCCCTCGGCCTTGACCAGGCCGTGGGCGACGTCGATGCGGAAGCCGTCGACGCCCATGTCGAGCCAGAAGCGCAGGATGGAGCGGAACTCGTCGCCGACGGCCGGGTGGTCCCAGTTGAAGTCGGGCTGCTCGGGGGCGAACAGGTGCAGGTACCACTCGCCGGGGGTGCCGTCGGGTTCGGTGACCCGGGTCCAGGCGGGCCCGCCGAAGATGGACTCCCAGTCGTTGGGCGGCAGTTCGCCGTTCTTTCCCTTGCCGGGGCGGAAGTGGTACCGCTCCCGCAGCGGCGAGCCGGGGCCCTCGGCGAGCGCCCGCCTGAACCACTCGTGCCGGTCGGAGGAGTGGTTGGGGACCAGGTCGACGATGATGCGCAGGCCCAGCCGGTGGGCGTCGCGGATGAGGGCGTCGGCGTCGAGCAGGGTGCCGAACATGGGGTCGACGGCCCGGTAGTCGGCGACGTCGTAGCCGGCGTCGGCCTGCGGCGAGGCGTAGAAGGGGCTGAGCCACACGGCGTCCACGCCGAGATCGCGCAGGTACGGCAGGCGGGTGCGTACGCCTTCCAGGTCGCCCATGCCGTCGCCGTTGCTGTCGGCGAAGCTGCGCGGGTAGACCTGGTAGATCACCGCGTCCCGCCACCAGTCGCGGCGCTTGGCGACGGCGGCCAGGGCTGGGGTTCCCCCCCGCTCGAAGAGGTTGGAGGAGGGTGCCGGGGCGGAGTGCTGGCTCATGGCGTCCTTGGTGCGTAACGGATGTGTCATCGGTCTTCGGCGTGTGAGGTCTTCGGGTGGGCGGAGGACGACGAGGCGGCCGCGGTGGCAGCGGGGTCTGGAGGTCTCCCCCTGCTCGAAGAGCCTGGGGGAGGTCACCGCGGCCGCCGCCCGCACGGGCAGCCGTACGGGAGTCCCCCGGCCGGGGCATCACCCCTTGGTACCGCCCGCGGTCAGGCCGGTCACCAGATTTTTCTGTACAAGGTAGAAGAAAGCGGACACGGGAATGGCGATCAGCACGGCGGTGGCGGCCATCAGGTTGCGCTGGGCGTCGTGCTCGCTGACGAAGCTCTGCAGGCCGACGGCGAAGGTGTACTTCGTGTCGGACAGCATGAACGTGGAGGCGAAGGCGACCTCGCCGAACGCGGTGATGAAGCTGTAGAAGGCGGCGACCGCCAGGCCCGGCCGGGCCAGCGGCAGGATCAGCCGGAAGAAGGTGCCGAACGGGGTGAGCCCGTCGACGCGTCCCGCCTCGTCGATCTCGAACGGGATAGTGTCGAAGTAGCCCTTGAGCAGCCAGGCGCAGTACGGCACCGCGGTCGAGCAGTAGACGAGGATCAGGCCGAGGTAGCTGTCGACGAGCTGGAGCCCGGACAGGATCTGGTACATCGGCACGATGAGCACGGCGATCGGGAACATCTGCGTCAGCAGCAGCACCCACATCATCTTGCGGTAGCCGGGGAAGCGCATCCGCGAGACGGCGTATCCGGTGCTGGCGGCGACCAGCACCCCGATGACGGTGGTGCCGAGCGAGACGATCAGCGAGCTCTGCAGCCAGTCGAAGAAGTTCGTCTTCCGCAGGACGAACGTGTAGTTGTCGAGCGTCATCTTGCCCCAGATGCGCTCGGGGTGGAGGTAGTCGTCCTTGTCCGGGCCGAGGGACAGGTAGACCAGCCAGGCGATGGGGAACAGCGCGATCAGGCCGGCGACGGAGAGCACGACGTGGGAGGCGAGGGCCGCGGCCGGGCCACGCCGGCCGCGCGGCCGTGCCTTGCGGGGTGCGGCGGCCGGCGCGGGGCCCTGCTCGGCCGGACCGGTCGCCTGGGTGGCGGTGGTGGTGGTCATGGATGCCTCAGATCGCGAGCTGCTGCTCGTTGCGGTTCAGCCAGCGGCGGTAGACGGAGGTGAAGACGATCAGGACGGCCAGCAGCAGCATGCCGTAGGCCGCGGACTGGGCGAATTCGCGCGGCTGCTGTCCGAAGCCGAGCTGGTAGGCCCAGGTGACCAGGATCTGCGCGTCCGGCGCGGTGTTGCCGAACAGCAGGAAGATGATCGCGAACTGGTTGAAGGTCCAGATGATGCCGAGCAGGACGACGGTGGAGCCGACCGAGCGCAGGCCGGGCAGGGTGACGTGGCGGAACCGCTGCCAGGCGTTGGCGCCGTCCATCTCGGCGGCCTCGTAGAGCGAGGCGTCGATGGACTGCAGGCCGCCGAGGAGCGAGACCATCATGAACGGCACCCCGCACCAGGTGTTGACCATGATCGCGGCGGTCCGCTGCCAGAAGGCGTCCTCCAGCCACTGCGGCGTCGGCAGGTGCAGCGCGTCGAGCGCGGAGTTGACGATGCCGGCGTCGGCGAGCATGAAGCGCCAGCCGAAGACGGTGACAAAGGTGGGCACGGCCCAGGGCAGGACCAGGATCAGCCGGTAGAAGGTCCGGCCGCGCAGCTTCTGGTTGAGCAGCAGGGCCAGGCCCAGGCCGATGGTGTAGTGCAGGGTGACGCAGGCCGCCGTCCAGACGATGGTCCAGATGAAGTGCGACCAGAACCGGTCGTAGGCGGTCTCGCCCCACAGGATGTCGGCGTAGTTGTCGAGCCCGACGAACTCGTAGGTGGCCTCGATCTCGTTGACGCCGATGGTACGGGCCGAGTTGAGGCTGTCGGCGTCGGTGAGCGTGAGGTAGAAGCCGTACGCCAGGGGGTACAGCACGAGGACGCCGAGGACGATCACCACCGGCGCGATCATGGCGTAGGCGTACCAGTGCCTCTGGTAGGCGTGCTTCAGGCGCCGGCCCGGTCCGGGCCTCGGCGTGCGGTCACCGCGGCGCTTGCCGGTCGCGCGGTCGATGGCGACTGTCATGGTTCGACAACCTTCTCGGAATCCTGCGGGTCAAGGGGTACGGCGCACAGTCCGGCGGCCGCCGGGTCCCCTCCCCCGGAGTCGGGGGACCCGGCGGCCGTGCGGGCTCACTTGCCGAAGTCCGGCACCAGCTTGGTGATGGCCGTCTCGGCGTTCTTCAGCCCCTCGTCCAGGGACACCTTGCCGCTGGCGATCTTGGGCAGCTCGTCGTCCAGCGGGACCCAGAAGGAGCTGTACTCGGGCAGCGCCGGGCGGGGCCGCGCGGCGGGCAGGACGGTCTGGAAGCCCGCGATGCCGGGGTCGGCCTTGACCTTCGCGGTGTAGGCGTCCTCGCGCGTCGGCAGCGTGGAGTTCTTCAGGGCGATGGTCTCCTGCGCCTTCGCCGAGGTCATGAACTTCACGAACGTCAGCGCGGCCTTCCGGTGCGCCTCGTCGGAGCCGGCGTACACGGAGAGGTTGTGGCCGCCGGTCGGGGCGCCCGCCTTGCCGGTGGAGCCGGCCGGGACGGTGGCGATGCCGAGGTTGTCCTTGTCCTTGAACGCGGAGCCCTTGTAGAAGTTGGTGATCTCCCAGGGGCCCTGGATGATCGCGGCGACCTTGCCGCTGACGAACGCGTCCTGGATGTGGGCGTAGGCCTCGGCGGTGGTGTCGGCCTTGTGCAGGCCCTTGCCGTCGAACAGGCCCTGCCAGGTGCCGTACGCCTTCTTGGCCTCGGGCGAGGCGACGGTGATCTTCTTGCCCTCGGCGTCGACCGTGTCGGTGCCCTCGCCGTAGAGGAACGGCTGCGCGTAGTAACCGGCCGTGGAGCCCCAGTAGCCGTCGGCGCCGGTCTTGTCCTTGATGGTGGCGGCGGCCTTCTTCAGGTCGTCCCAGGTCCTGGGGACCTCGACGCCGGCCTTGGCGAACAGTTCCTTGTTGTAGACGAGGGCCAGGGTGTCGGTGACCAGCGGCACGCCGTAGGTCTTGCCCTCGTACTTCGCCTGCTCGATCAGGCTGGGCTGGAACTTGTCCTGCTCGGCGAGGGCCTCGGTGCCGTCCAGCGGCGTGAAGAAGCCCTTCTTGGCGAAGGCGGGGGTCCAGCCGACCTCGGAGCGCAGCACGTCCGGGGCGCCCTTGGAACCGGCGGCGGTGTCGAACTTGTTCTGCGCCTGGTCGAAGGGGACGTTGACGTAGTCGACCTTGATGTCCTTGTGAGCGGCCTCGAACTCCTCGACGAGGGCCTTGTACGTCGGTGCCTCGTTGGTGGCGTTGGAGGTGTCCCACCAGGTGATCGTGACCGGTCCGCCCGACTCGCTGTCGCTGCCGTCGCCGCCGCAGGCCGTCGCCGCGAGGGCCAGGGACGCCACCAGCGCGGTGGCCGCTATGCCACGCCGCATGAGTTCTCCTTGAGGGTGAAAGCCCGAGTGGTGCAGGGGACGGTCCCGTCGCCGTTCCTGCCGACTTGCCGACTGCGCCGTTGCCGCCGTCGGGCGACGTGAACGTAACAGCGTGGAAAGCTTTACGAAAGACCTTGCAGAAAAAAAGTGCAAGGACCGGAGAGTTATCCCTCCGTGACCCGCCCTCCCCCTCTCCCCGAACGGCTGTTTCCGCCGTACTACGGGGCCTCGGACACATGTGCAAGACTCTGCAAGCACTTGCCATACGTTTCAGCGCCGGGCGACCATCCGTTGCGGACCGGACGCCCGACCACGACATGGGGGATCGCCATGACGCAGCAGCACGCATCGGGCCGTGCCACGGCCCGCACCAGGCGCCCGGTCGGTGGGCAAGGGGAGACACGGCCGCTACAGTCCAGTGCTGTGACCACACGGCTTTCCGACATCGCCGCTCAGGCGGGGGTGAGCGAAGCGACCGTCAGCCGCGTCCTCAACGGGAAGCCGGGCGTCGCCGCCACCACCCGCCAGTCCGTGCTGGCCGCCCTCGACGTCCTGGGCTACGAGCGCCCCGTGCGGCTGCGGCAGCGCAGCGAGGGCCTGGTGGGCCTGATCACCCCGGAGCTGGAGAACCCCATATTCCCGGCCCTGGCCCAGGTCATCGGGCAGGCGCTGACCCGGCAGGGGTACACCCCCGTCCTGGCCACCCAGACCCCGGGCGGATCGACGGAGGACGAGCTGACGGAGATGCTGGTCGACCGCGGCGTGGCCGGCATCATCTACGTCTCCGGGCTGCACGCCGACACCACCGCCGACATGCAGCGCTACGAGCAGCTGCGCGCGCGGGGCGTGCCGTTCGTCCTGGTCGACGGCTTCTCGCCGAAAGTGCAGGCGCCGTTCATCTCCCCCGACGACCGGGCGGCAATGACCCTGGCGGTCACCCACCTCGTCTCCCTCGGCCACACCCGCATCGGCCTCGCCCTGGGCCCCAAGCGGTTCGTGCCCGTGCAGCGCAAGATCGAGGGCTTCGTGCGCGCCGTGCAGGACCAGCTCCACCTGGACCCCGCGACGATCGAGTCCGAGCTGATCCAGCACTCCCTGTACACCCTGGAGGGCGGCCAGGCCGCCGCCTCGGCGCTCATCGAGCGGAACTGCACGGCGGTGGTGTGCGCCAGCGACATGATGGCGCTCGGCGCGATACGGACGGCCCGGCAGCACGGCCTGGACGTGCCCAAGGACATCTCCGTCGTCGGCTTCGACGACTCCCCCCTGATCGCCTTCACCGACCCGCCGCTGACCACCGTCCGCAAACCGGTCCCGGCGATGGGCCAGGCGGCGGTGCGCACGCTGCTGGAGGAGATCGGCGGTACGCCTGCGCCGCACAGCGAGTTCGTGTTCATGCCGGAGCTGGTGGTGCGCGGTTCCACGGCCTCCGCCCCCGGCAACCGCCCCTGACCGCCCGCCGGATCGTCCTCGAGACGGAGGAACCGGTACCTTCCCCCTGCCCGGGGAGGAAACCACGCACCTCCGGCCGGTGTAGAACATGCGACCGGAACCCGACCGGGGGATGATCGGTGGACGAGGGCTTTTCTGGCAGACTCTGTGCCTATGGGTGAGACGACCGTGACGACTACGGAAGGCCAGGAAGAGGCCGTTCCCCACCTCGTCGCGGACGAAAAGGGGCGAAGTGTACTGCATCGGCTCCGCACCCCGCGCCGGCCCCGCCTCTGGTTCGAGATCCTGCTGATCGCGGTGAGTTACTGGACGTACTCGCTCATCCGCAACGCCGTACCGGAGCAGCGGGCGCAGGCGCTGCGCAACGCCGACTGGATCTGGAAGGCCGAGCACCAGCTCGGCATCGCCGTCGAGCAGGCCGTCAACCACGCCGCGAACTCGGTGACTTGGCTCATCGTCGGCATGAACTACTACTACGCGACCCTGCACTTCGTGGTGACGCTCGGCGTCCTGGTGTGGCTGTATCGCGGTCATCCCGGCCGCTACGCGGCGACCCGGCTGGTCCTCTTCGCCACCACCGGCGTCGCCCTGGTCGGCTACTACCTCTTTCCGCTGGCCCCGCCCCGGCTGATGAACGGCGGCCGCTTCATCGACACCGTCATGGTCCACCAGACCTGGGGATCGATGGCGTCCGGCGACCTGAAGCACATGTCCAACCAGTACGCCGCGATGCCGTCCATGCACATCGGCTGGTCCCTGTGGTGCGGCCTGACGATCTTCGCCCTGGCGACGGTCCCCTGGGTGCGCGTCCTCGGCCTGCTCTACCCCGCGCTCACCCTCGTGGTGATCGTCGCGACGGCCAACCACTTCTGGCTGGACGCGGTCGGCGGCATGCTCTGCCTCGCCTTCGGCTACACGGTGGCCCGCCTGTGGTACGGCGCCCTCCCCCACGCCCTGCCCCGCCTCCCCGCGCGGACGGCCCGCAGCCGCGAGACGACGGGAGCGGGCCGCGGGGGTGCGGCGCAGCCCGCCGCTTAGCCGGTCCCGTACCGGCCCACCCCGGCAACGGACGAAACCGCACCCCCACGGCCCCGACCCACTCCCCGCGCCGGCGCCCCCGGCACGGGTCAGCCCGTAGACACACCCGGCACGGATCAGCCCATAGACGCGCCCGGCACGGGTCACCCCCCGTAGAACAGCTCCTCGACGACCCCCCGGGCCCGCCGCGCGGTCCGCCGGTACGCGTCCAGCATGTCGCCCACGTGCCCGGGCCCGTACCCCAGGTACCGCCCCACGGCCGCCAGCTCCCGGCTCTCGGTGGGGAACGTGTCCCCCGCCCGCCCCCGCACCAGCATCACCGCGTTGCGCACCCGCGTCGCCAGCACCCACGCCTCGTCCAGCACCGCCGCGTGCTCCTGCGAGACGAGCCCCGCCCGCCTCGCCGCGGCCAGCGCCTCCCGCGTGCGCGTGGTCCGCAGCCCCGCCTCGGTGTGGCCGTGCCGCAGCTGCAGCAGCTGCACGGTCCACTCCACGTCGGACAGCCCGCCCGGTCCCAGCTTGGCGTGCAGCTTCGGGTCGGCCCCGCGCGGCAGCCGCTCGGACTCCATCCGCGCCTTCAGCCGCCGTATCTCCCGTACGGCCTCCTCGTCCAGCCCGTTCGCCGGATACCGCAGCGGATCGACGAGCTCGATGAACCGGCGCCCGAGCTCCTCGTCGCCCGCGACGCACTCCGCCCGCAGCAGGGCGTGCGCCTCCCACGTCAGCGCCCACCGCCGGTAGTACGCCTCGTACGACTTCAGGGTCCGCACCAGCGGCCCGGACTTCCCCTCGGGCCGCAGGTCGGCGTCGACGAGCAGCGGCGGGTCGGCGCTCGGCAGCTGGAGCAGCCGCCGTATCTCGGCGACGACCTTGTGGGCGGCCTCCCCGGCCTCCCGCTCGTCGACGCCGTCCCGCGGCTCGTGCACGAAGAGCACGTCCGCGTCCGAGCCGTAGCCCAGCTCGTGCCCGCCGAACCGTCCCATGCCGATGATCGCGAACCGGGTCGGCAGGGTGTCCCCCCAGCCCTCCCGGACCACGGCCCGCAGCGTGCCCGCCAGCGTCGCCGCCGTCAGGTCCGACACCGCCGCCCCGACCCGGTCCACCAGCGCGCCCTGGTCGGCCTCGGCGGGCCGGGCCTCGGTGCCGTAGGAGCCGACGATGTCGGCGGCGGCCGTGCGGAACAGTTCCCGGCGCCGCACCCCGCGCGCGGCGGTGACCGCCTGCACGGCCCCGTCGGCGCGTCCGACGGCGGCGAGGATCTCCTGCTCCAGCTGGGCCCGCCCGCGCGGCGCCAGCCCCCCGCCGTCGCCGTCGCCGAGCAGCGCCACGGCCTCGGGCGCCCGCATCAGCAGGTCGGGGGCGAGCCGTCCGGCGGACAGGACGCGGGCGAGGTTCTCGGCGGCGGCGCCCTCGTCGCGCAGCAGCCGCAGGTACCAGGGCGTCTTGCCGAGCGCGTCCGACACCTTGCGGAAGTTGAGCAGTCCGGCGTCCGGGTCGGCGGAGTCGGCGAACCAGCCCAGCAGCACCGGCAGCAGGGTGCGCTGGATGGCCGCCTTCCGGGACACGCCGGAGGCCAGCGCCTCCAGGTGCCGCAGCGCGGCGGCCGGGTCGGCGTAGCCGAGGGCGACCAGCCGCTCCCGGGCCGCCTCGGGGCTCAGCCGGGCCTCGCCGGGTGCGAGCTGGGCGACCGCGTCGAGCAGCGGCCGGTAGAACAGCTTCTCGTGCAGGCGGCGTACGGCGGTGGCGTGCCGCCTCCACTCGCGCAGCAGCGTGGCGACCGGGTCGGTGCGCAGGCCCAGGGAGCGGCCGAGCCGGCGCAGGTCGGCCTCGTCCTCGGGGACGAGGTGGGTGCGGCGCAGCCGGTGCAGCTGGATGCGGTGCTCCATGGAGCGCAGGAAGCGGTACGCCTCGTCGAGCAGGGCGGCGTCCGCGCGGCCCACGTACCCGCCCGCGGCCAGCGCCTTCAGCGCCTCCAGGGTCGTACGGCTGCGGAGCGAGGCGTCGGCCCGCCCGTGCACCAGCTGCAGCAGCTGCACGGCGAACTCGACGTCCCGCAGGCCCCCCGGCCCCAGTTTGAGCTGGCGGTCGACCTCGGCGGCGGGGATGTTCTCCACCACCCGGCGGCGCATCTTCTGCACGTCGGCGACGAAGTTCTCCCGCTCGGCGGCCTGCCACACCAGCGGCTCGACGGCGGCGAGGTAGGCGGCGCCGAGCTCCGGGTCGCCGGCCACCGGACGGGCCTTGAGCAGCGCCTGGAACTCCCAGGTCTTGGCCCAGCGCTGGTAGTAGGCGAGGTGGCTGCTGAGGGTGCGCACCAGCGGGCCGTTCCTGCCCTCGGGGCGGAGGTTGGCGTCGACCGGCCAGATGGAGCCCTCGACGGTCGTCTCGGAGCAGATCCGCATCAGGTGGGAGGCGAGCCGGGTGGCGGCGCGCAGCGCCTTGTCCTCGTCGGCGCCGTCGGCGGCCTCGCCGACGAAGACGACGTCGACGTCGGAGACGTAGTTCAGTTCGTGGCCGCCGCACTTGCCCATCGCGATCACCGCGAGCCGGCACAGCGCGGCGTCGTCGGGCGCGGCGGCCTCGGCGATGCGGAGGGCGGCGCGCAAGGTGGCGGTGGCGAGGTCGGCGAGTTCGGCGGCGGTCTCGGCGACGTCGATGGTGCCGCACACGTCGCGGGCGGCGATGGACAGCAGGCAGCGCCGGTAGGCGACGCGCAGCGCGACGGGGTCGCCGGCCCCTGCGAGACAGCGTTCGAACTCCGCCACGCCGGGGTGGAGATCGCGCGGCTCATAGGTGACCAGGGCGCGCCAGTCGCCGGGGTGCCGGGCCAGGTGGTCGGCGAGGGCCTCGGAGGCGCCGAGGACGCCCAGCAGGCGGTCCCGCAGCGGCTTGGCGGAGGTCAGGGTGTCGAGCAGGGCGCGGCGGTCGGCGGGGCCGGGCTGGGCCTCCAGCAGCCGGACCAGGCCGTGCAGCGCGAGGTCGGGGTCGGCGGTGGCGCCGAGCGCTTCGAGCAGCACCGGGTCGTTGCGCAGCGGTGTCGGCTCCGCGCCGTCCAGGAGCCGCTCGGCGGCGGACGGATCGGTGAAACCGTGTCGCAGCAGTCGCGTGAAGGTGCTGCTCCTGCGCCCCGGCGCCGTCATCCCGGCCTCCCGTCGGATCAAGGTCGTACGCGCCTTCGAGCCTAGCGGCAGCGGCGGAAGCGGGCTCCCGCGCGGGGGAGATGAGTTGCGGGGGAGATGAGTTGTGGGGGGGCGATGAGTTGCGGGGGCGGACGGGGTCTGCACTGGCGAGGACGGAACCGAAGGGCCGAAGGACCGAAGGGACGACGCCATGGCCATCGAACCCCTGGCGGAGCTGGATCCCCGGTACAGCAGCGAGGGCGCCGTCGCGGTCCCCTGGTCGCGGGCACAGGCGCTGCTCACCGAGGCGGAGCTGTTCTGGCTGTCGACGGTGCGGCCGGACGGACGGCCGCACGTGACGCCGCTGCCGGCCGTCTGGTCGGACGGCGCGCTGCACTTCTGCACCGGCCCCGAGGAGCGCAAGGCGCGGAACCTGGCGCACAACCCGCAGGTGGTGCTGACGACGGGCGTCAGCACCTGGAACGAGGGCTACGACGTGGTGGTGGAGGGGGAGGCGGTCCGCGTCACCGACGACGGGCGGCTGCGCCTGCTGGCCGCGGGGTGGGAGGCGAAGTACGGCGACTTCTGGCATTACGAGGTACGGGAGGGGTATTTCCGCCACGGTCCGGGGCGCGCCGTCGTCTACTCGGTGGCGCCGCGCACCGTTTTCGGTTTCGGTAAGGGGGAGCCGTTCAGCCAGACGCGCTGGCGGTTCGCCTGACGCCCGACGTCGACGAAGGAGTCCTTCATGGACATGACCCTCGAAGTGATCCCGTTGCCGGTCGGCGACATCGACCGGGCCCGGGACTTCTACCGGGACAAGGTCGGCTTCCACGTCGACATCGACCAGGAGGTCGTGCCGGGCATGCGGATCGTGCAGCTGACGCCTCCGGGCTCGGGCTGCTCGATCGCGCTGGGCGACACGATCTGGGAGATGGCCAAGGGCCCGCGGCCCACGCCCGGCTCCTACCAGGGCCTCCAGCTGTGCGTCGCCGACATCGAGGCGGCCCGCGCCGAGCTCGTCGGACGGGGCCTGGAGGTCTCCGAGCCGGTGCGGTACGCCCCGGACGACGGTGCCACGTTCATGTACTTCACCGACCCCGACGGCAACGGCTGGTCGGTCCAGGAGTACCGGCGCCGGGCGACGGAACCGCTGCACGAGCTGCTGGCACAGCTGAGGCGGCGGCAGGAGGGCCAGGGGGGCTCCTGATGGATCTCCGCGGCGTCGCGACGCCCGGCACACACTCCCGCCCGCCCGGCCCGCCCCGCTCCTCGCGGAGCCGGGCCGGGGCCGTCAGACGGTCTCCCGCCACCCGTTCGTGATCGGCAGCCGCCGGTCCTTGCCGAACCCCTTGGGCGAGATCTTCGTCCCCGGCGGATACTGCCGGCGCTTGTACTCGGCGGTGTCGACCATCCGGAGCGTCCTGGTGACCAGCTCCCGGTCGAACCCGGCGGCGACGATCTCGTCCGCGCCCTTGTCCCGGTCGACGTACAGCTCCAGGATCGCGTCGAGCACGGGGTAGTCGGGCAGCGAGTCCGTGTCGACCTGCCCCGGGCGCAGCTCCGCGCTCGGCGGCTTGGTGATCGAGTTCTCGGGGATCGGCGGCGTCTGCCCCCGCTCCCGCGCCGCCCGGTTGCGCCACTCGGCCAGCCGGAACACCGAGGTCTTGTAGACGTCCTTGATGGGCCCGTACGCGCCCACCGAGTCGCCGTACAGCGTCGAGTAGCCGACCGCCAGCTCCGACTTGTTGCCGGGGGCGAGCACGATGTGGCCCTCCTGGTTGGAGAGCGCCATGAGCAGCGTCCCGCGCAGCCGCGACTGGAGGTTCTCCTCCGCCAGTCCGGTCAGGCCCAGGGATCCCATGTAGGCGTCGAACATGGGCTCGATCGGTACGGTGCGGTAGTTCAGCCCGGTCCGCCGCGCCAGTTCCGCCGCGTCGTCCTTCGAGTGCGCGGAAGAGTACTTCGACGGCATCGACACGCCGTACACGTTCTGCGCGCCCACCGCGTCGCAGGCGATCGCCGCGACCAGCGAGGAGTCGATCCCGCCGGACAGCCCGACCAGCACCGACCGGAAGCCGTTCTTCACGACGTACGCCCGCAGGCCCACGACCAGCGCCGAGTAGACCTCCTCGTCGTCGTCGAGCCGCGGCGCGTACCCCCCGGCCAGCTCCGGCTCGTACGCGGGCAGCGGCTGGGGCGACAGCACCACCCGGTCGACGCGCAGCCCGTCGTCCACCACCCCGTCCGGCGCGTCGGCCGCCGCGGCCGGCAGCTCCAGGTCCAGGGCCACGCACCCCTCGGTGAACTGCGGGGCGCGCGCCACGACCTCCCCGTCCCGGTCGACGACGATGGAGTCGCCGTCGAAGACCAGCTCGTCCTGCCCGCCGGTCATCGCCAGGTAGGCGGTGGTGCACCCGGCCTCCTGGGCCCGCTTGCGCACGAGCTCCAGCCGGGTGTCGTCCTTGTTGCGCTCGTACGGCGAGGCGTTGATCGACACCAGCAGCCCGGCCTTCGCGGACCGCGCCGCCGGCACCCGCCCCCCGTCCTGCCACAGGTCCTCGCAGATGGCGAACGCCACGTCGATCCCGTGCACCCGCAGCACGGGCATGGTGTCGCCGGGCACGAAGTAGCGGAACTCGTCGAAGACGCCGTAGTTCGGCAGGTGGTGCTTGGCGAAGGCGAGCACCACCTCGCCCCGGTGCAGCACCGCGCCCGCGTTCTGCGGCGCTCCCGCGGGCTGGCCGTACTTCGGCTGGGCGCTCTCACAGCGGTCGAGGTAGCCGACGACGACCGGCAGCTCCCCGAGGCCCTCCCCGGCCAGCCGCGCAGCCAGCTCCCGCAGGGCCCGGCGGGAGGCCGCCACGAAGGACGGCCTGAGGGCCAGGTCCTCGACGGGGTACCCGGTCAGCGCCATCTCCGGGAACACCGCCAGGTGCGCCCCCTGCCCGGCCGCGTGCCGGGTCCAGCGGACGATCGACCCGGCGTTCGCGGCCAGGTCGCCGACGCGGGAGTCGATCTGGTTCAGAGCGAGGCGTAGTTGAGGCACCCGCCCAGTTTAATCGTCAAAGCGACGCGATGTCCTGGCGAAACCGGATGCCGGGTGCCGGGCGGTGCCGGGCACCGCGCGTTCACGGCCTCGGCCGGGCACCCCGCGCTCTCACGGCCTGGGCCGGGCACCCCGCTCCTCCAGCATCCGCGCCATCAGCCCGATCTCCGACTCCTGCCCCTCCACCATGCCCTGCGCGAGCCGCTTCTCCGCGCCCACCGCGCACCGGGCGACGCATGCCTCGGCCATGTGGACGCCGCCCCGGTGGTGCGTGGTCATCAGCTGGAGGTAGTACACCTCCGCCGCCTTCCCGCTGAGCGTGCCCAGCCGCTCCATCTCGGCGTTCGTGGCCATCCCCGGCATCAGCGCGCCGTCCTCCCCGGCGCCGGCGCCGCCCATCCCCATCCATGTCATGGGCGGGTCGGACGACACCTTCGGCAGCCCCCACAGGTCGAGCCAGCCGAGCAGCATGCCCCGCTGGTTGGCCTGCGTCTGGGCGATGTCGTACGCGAGGCGCCGCACCTCCTCGTCCTCGGTGCGGTCCCGCACGAGGTACGACATCTCCACGGCCTGCTGGTGGTGCACCGCCATGTCCCGCGCGAACCCGGCGTCCGCCGAGTCCGCGGCGGGCGTGCGCGCGGCGCCGTCGTCCCCGGCGACCGCGTAGGTGAGCGCGCCGGCCGCGACGAGCACCGCCGCCGCGGCGCCCGCGATCCACCCGGCGTGCCTCACCGTGACAGCCCGCCGGTGCAGGGGGCGCCCGGCTCGGGCGTCTGCTCGCCCTGGACGAACTTCTCGAAGAACGCGTCGACGGCCGGGTCGCTCGCGCCCGTCACCGTGCGCTGGTGCCCCCACGCGGTGAGCATGATCGGGTCCTTCTGCTCGTCGTCGGGGCTCATCAGCGAGTACGGCGTCTTCTTCACCTTGGCCGCCAGCGCATCGACCTCGGCCTTGGGCGCCCGGTCGGTGTACGTCACCCAGACCGCGCCGTGCTCCAGCGAGTGCACGGCGTTCTCGCGGGGGACGGCCTCGGTGTAGACGTCGCCGTTGCAGTTCAGCCAGACCTGGTTGTGGTCGCCGCCGACCGGGGGCTCGACCGGGTAGGTCACGCTCTTGGCGACGTGGTTGCGGGAGAGGGTGCCCTCCCACTTCTTCACGCCGTCCTCGCCGGTGACGAAGCGCCCTGCGGACTTGTCGTCGGCCGCCGCGCCACCGGAGCCGGAGTCGTCGGACTGCGACCGGACCAGGAAGACCCCGCCGACGACGAGCCCGGCGACGACCACGGCGGCGGTCACGACGGTGAGCACCCGGTTCCGGCGCTCGCGCGCCCGCTCGGCACGCTGCATCTCCTCTATTCGCGCCTTGCGCGTCGCGGTGCTGCTGTTCTTGGCGGAACCCATGGGGTGTGCCCTTCTGGGAACGGGGGGACCGGTGAGTCCGCTGATCGTAAGGGGCCCGGAGGGGTCTGTCGTAGAGTCCGTGCGGGATCTGACGCGGGCGGGCCCAGGAATGGCCCGATCGAACACCTGCCTCTACTCTGCCGGGGGGCGCCCCGGCCGTTACGGTTGTCGGTCCGGGCAGGCAAGATGGCGGCAGAGCAGTACATCCGCCGCGAGCACGACCGCCGGCCCGGTGTTCAGACCGGGGTCGGCCGGCCGATCGAGGTCCGCAACGCGTACGAAACGGCCGTGTGGTGGGATGCCCAGGTGCCCGACCGCCTCCCGCGGTACCGGACAGGCGGCCTGACCAGCAAGGATGGGAAGCGGAAGATGGACAAGCAGCAGGAGTTCGTGCTCCGGACACTGGAGGAGCGCGACATCCGGTTCGTACGCCTGTGGTTCACGGACGTGCTGGGCTTCCTCAAGTCCGTCGCCGTGGCCCCGGCCGAACTGGAGCAGGCCTTCGACGAGGGCATCGGCTTCGACGGCTCCGCGATCGAGGGCTTCGCCCGCGTCTACGAGTCCGACATGATCGCCAAGCCGGACCCGTCCACCTTCCAGGTCCTGCCGTGGCGGGCCGAGGCGCCGGGCACGGCCCGCATGTTCTGCGACATCCTCATGCCGGATGGCTCCCCGTCCTTCGCCGACCCGCGCTACGTCCTCAAGCGGGCCCTGGCCCGCGCCTCCGACCAGGGCTTCACCTTCTACACCCACCCCGAGATCGAGTTCTTCCTGCTGAAGGACAAGCCGGTCGACGGCTCGGTGCCGACCCCCGCCGACAACTCGGGCTACTTCGACCACACCCCGCAGAACATCGGCATGGACTTCCGCCGCCAGGCCATCACCATGCTGGAGTCCATGGGCATCTCGGTGGAGTTCTCCCACCACGAGGGCGCCCCCGGCCAGCAGGAGATCGACCTGCGCTACGCGGACGCGCTCTCCACGGCCGACAACATCATGACGTTCCGCCTGGTCATGAAGCAGGTGGCGCTGGAGCAGGGCGTGCAGGCCACCTTCATGCCGAAACCGTTCTCCGAGCACCCGGGCAGCGGCATGCACACCCACCTGTCCCTCTTCGAGGGCGACCGCAACGCCTTCTACGAGTCGGGCGCCGAGTACCAGCTCTCCAAGGTGGGCCGCTCCTTCATCGCGGGCCTGCTGCGGCACGCCGCGGAGATCTCCGCCGTCACCAACCAGTGGGTGAACTCCTACAAGCGCATCTGGGGCGGCTCCGAGCGCACCGCCGGCGCCGGCGGCGAGGCCCCCTCCTACATCTGCTGGGGCCACAACAACCGCTCGGCCCTGGTCCGCGTGCCCATGTACAAGCCCGGCAAGACCGGCTCGGCCCGCGTCGAGGTCCGCTCCCTGGACTCCGGCGCCAACCCGTACCTGTCCTACGCCGTCCTGCTGGCCGCCGGCCTCAAGGGCATCGAGGAGGGCTACGAGCTCCCGCCGGGCGCCGAGGACGACGTGTGGGCCCTGTCCGACGCCGAGCGCCGCGCCATGGGCATCGAGCCGCTCCCCCAGAACCTCGGCGAGGCCCTGACCCTGATGGAGCGCAGCGACCTGGTCGCCGAGACCCTCGGCGAGCACGTCTTCGACTTCTTCCTGCGCAACAAGCGCGCCGAGTGGCACGAGTACCGCTCGGAGGTCACGGCGTTCGAACTGCGGAAGAACCTGCCGGTGCTGTAGGCACCCGGTTCGGCGGACGGGGCCGGCGGTGCGATCCGCCGGCCCCGTCCTCGTTCACCGCCGCGGTCGCGGCGCCGAGGGCAGCGGTGACCGTGGGTCCGTCCCGGAGGCGGCGCGGAACGCCTCGATCATGTAGGCGGCGAAGCGGCGGGAGGCCGTGAGCCGGTGGGCGGGCGGCAGGTCCAGCACGCCCCGGTGGGCCATGAGCATCAGGGCCAGGTCGTCCACGACGAAGCCGCTTCCCAGCCCGCCGGTCCGCCGGGCCCGGCGGGCCAGTTCGGTGACCTCGCGCCGGCTCCGCTCCCGGTCGGCGGCGAAGTCGAAGGCCTCGGGGCACGCGGTCATGAACGTCTCGGCGAACCCGCGGCTTCGGGCGTGGAGTTCGCAGATGCGCTCGACCATGCTCCGGAAGCCCCGCCACGGGTCCGTGTCCGCGAGGGCGTCGCGGACGACGGTGCGGCAGATGCGCCGCTGGTCGGCGAAGGCCGCCTCGATCAGGTCCCGCTTGGCCGGGAAGTGCCGGTACAGCGTCGCGGGGCCGACGCCCGCGCGCCGGGCGACCTCGCGCACGGGCGCGCCCAGCCCCTCCTCGCCGAACACCTCCCGGGCCGCCTCCAGGATGCGGGCGCGGTTGTCGCGGGCGTCGGAGCGGGCGGGGTGAGACAAACGGCCGGTCATCATCTCTCACTTCGGTCGGGCGGGCGGGGGCGTCCGTTACGTTCCGAAAGTCGACCGTACCGAGGAACCACCGTACCGAGGAGCCGAGATGAAGGCTGTCGTGATCAGAACGTTCGGGAGCGCCGACGGCCTGGAGGTCGTCGACCTGCCCGTGCCCGACCCCGCGCCGGGGCAGGTGCGGATCGCCACGGAGGCGGCCGGGGTGGGCGGGGTGGACGCCGTCGTCCGCCGGGGCGCGCTCGCCGGGTACGGCTTCCGGGAGGGGCATCTCCTCGGCAGCGAGGTCGCGGGGCGGATCACCGCGGTGGGCGAGGGCGTGGACGCCTCGTGGCGGGGGCGCCGGGTGTGGGCGTTCACCGGCCTGTCGGGTGGGTACGCCGAGCACGCCGTCGCCGCGGCCGGGGACGTCCTCCCGCTGCCCGACGGGCTGTCCGCCGTCGATGCCGTGACCCTCGGCGGGTCCGGTGCGGTCGCCCACTTCGCCCTGCGGCACGCCCGTTTCGCGCCCGGCGAGACCGTGCTGGTGCGCGGCGCGGCGGGCAGCATCGGCATCGCGGCGGTCCAGCTCGCGGCCCGGGGCGGGGCGGACGCGGTGGCGGTGACCACCTCGTCCGCCGAGCGCGGCGTCCGCCTGCGGGAGCTGGGCGCCACCCACGTCCTGGACCGCGCCGGCGAGGGCGGCGGCCCGGACGCGCCCTCCGGCTTCGACGTGGTGATCGACGTCGTGGGCGGCCCTCACGTCCCCCGCTTCCTGGACCGGCTGCGCCCCGGCGGCCGGTTCGTGGCCGTCGGCATGGTCGCCGGGCCGCCGCCGGCGGACTTCGGCATGCGGCTGATGGACGCCTTCACCAAGTCCCTGACGTTCGCCACGTTCAGCTCCGACACGGTGCCCGGCCCCGACCGCCAAACCGTACAGTCGGCCCAGTTCGCCGAGGCGGCCCGCGGCGGCCTGCGGACGGTCGTGCACGAGGTGCTGCCCCTGGCCGAGGCGGCCGTGGCGCACCGGAAGATGGACGCGGGCGAGGTGTTCGGCCGGATCGTGCTGGTGCCCTGAGGAGGGCGGTCAGCGCTCCGCGGTCACCGCGACGAAGTCCGCCCACGCGGCGGAGACGTCCTGGTGAGCGGGGGTGCGGCTCATGGCTCTCCGAGCGTCTGCTCGACGAAGGCCCGCGACTCCCGGGGCGCGAGGGTCCGGGCCCGGAGCCCGGACCGTCCGCCTCGCTCCCGAGCCGTTCCGTCCCCGCCTCGGCCGTCGTCCCGCGCCCCTTCGCCGTACGCGCCGTACCAGGACGCGCCTCACGGCAGAAGGACGGGCCACCCCGCGTGGCGGGATGGCCCGGTCCGGTGCCCCCTAGGTGTCAGCGGCGTGCGGTCCGCGCGGGCTCCGGGACGTGCCCGGTGACCACGCGCTCCCGGCCGGCCCGCGGAGAGCGCCGGTCGACGGTGTACGCGAGGGCGGCCACCGCGAGGCCGAGGACCGCGAGGGCGGCGCCGGCCAGGGCGGGGGACGTGACGCCGAAGCCCGCCGCCAGGGCGAGGCCGCCGATCCAGGCGCCGCCGGCGTTGGCGAGGTTGAAGGCGGCCTGGTTGGCGGAGGAGGCCAGGGAGGGGGCCGCGGCGGCCTTCTCCATGACCATCAGCTGGAGGGGGGAGCCGGTGACGAAGGCGGCCGTGCCGAGCAGGGCGACCGCCAGCGCCGCCGTGACCGGCGTGCGCATCAGCACGGGGAAGAGGGCGAGGACCGCGACGAGCGAGACCAGGCCGCCGAAGAGGGTGGCCCGCAGGGAGTGGTCGGCGAGCCGGCCGCCCAGCAGGTTGCCCGCGGTGGCGCCCACGCCGAACAGGGCCAGCAGCAGCGTCACGCTGGCGTCGGCGTACCCGGCGGCGTCGGTGAGCATCGGCGTGATGTAGCTGTACGCGGCGAAGAGCGCGCCGAAGCCGGCCACGGTGGTGCCGAGGGCCAGCCAGACGGGCAGGGAGCGCAGGGCCGCCAGTTCGCCGCGCAGGCCGGACGCGGGCGCCGGGGCGTGGTCGCGGGGGATCAGGAACGCGAGCGCGGCGATCGCCGCCACGCCGATCGCGCTGACGCCGAGGAAGGTCGCCCGCCAGCCGAGGTGCTGGCCCATGGCGGTGGCTGCGGGCACGCCCACGATGTTGGCGACCGTCAGGCCGAGGAACATCAGGGAGACGGAGCGGGCCTTGCGTTCGGGGGCCACCATGCCGGTGGCGACCACGGCGCCGACGCCGAAGAAGGCGCCGTGCGGCAGGCCGCTGACGAAACGGGCGGCCAGCAGGGTGCCGTTGCCCGGCGCGGCGGCCGACAGGGCGTTGCCCGCCACGAAGAGGGCCATCAGGCCGATGAGGACGGTACGGCGGGACAGCCGGGCGGTCACCGCCGCGAGCAGCGGGGCGCCGATGACGACGCCCAGCGCGTACGCCGAGACCAGGTGGCCGGCGGCGGGGATCGAGATGTCCAGATCGTCCGCGACGTCGGGCAGCAGGCCCATCATCACGAACTCGGTCGTACCGATGCCGAAGGCGCCCACGGCAAGGGCGAGCAGGGCCAGGGGCATGAAGGGTCGTGCCTTTCGAGAGCGGAGGTCCGTACGTTCGTATGTTCCCGTACGGAACAAAGCGTCTCAGGCCGAGTATTCCGCGAGGTTACGGGGTGGTTGCCGAGGGCCACCGAATACGAGGTGACCTGGGGTTTCAGGACGCGGATGTGTCGACCTTCACACGGGCGGCGACCGGGAGGTGGTCGCTGCCGGTCTCCGGCAGGGTCCAGCTCGTCTCCGGCTCGACGCCCGTGACGAGGATCTGGTCGATGCGGGCCATCGGGAACGACGCCGGCCAGCTGAAGCCGAAGCCGTCGCCGGCCGCGCCCTGCGTGGAGCGCATCTGGGAGGTGATGGCGTTCAGCGCGCGGTCGTTCATCGTGCCGTTGAGGTCGCCGAGGAGGATCTTCTTGTCGAGCCGCTCACCGGCGATGGCCTCGCCCAGCGCGTCGGCGCTCTTGTCCCGCTGCCGGGCGGTGAACCCGGCCTCCAGTTTCACCCGGACGGAGGGGAGGTGGGCGACGTAGACGGCGACCGGCCCGGCGGGGGTGGCCACCGTGGCCCGCATTGCGCGCTTCCAGCCGAGGCGGATGTCGACCGCATCGACGTCGCTCATCGGGTACTTGCTCCACAGCCCGACCGTGCCGACGACCGCGTGGTACTCGTACGTCGACGCCAGCGCGTTCTCGTAGGTGGGGACCGCGGACGCCTTCAGCTCCTCCAGGGCGAGCACGTCCGCGCCGGAGGCGGCCACGGCCCGGGCGGTGCCGGCGGGGTCCGCGTTGCCGGCGTTGACGTTGTGGGTGGCCACCGTCAGGTCGCCGCCGGCGGCGGTCTTCTCGGTGAGCAGGCCGCCGAAGAGGTTCAGCCACACGACCGCCGGAACCAGGACCGCGATCAGCGCCGTCGCCGAGCGGCGCAGCAGGGCGACCGCCAGGAGGACGGGGACCAGCAGGCCCAGCCACGGCAGGAAGGTTTCCGTGAGGCTGCCGAGGTTGCCGACGGCGTTCGGGATGTGGGAGTGCGCCGCCATGACGACCGCGAGGAGGACGGCCACGGCGGCGGTGAACAGGCCGCGGCGCCAGATCCGCCGGTCGCCTCTCCAGCCCGTGACCAGCCGGTCCAACAGGCGCCGGAACCGGGGGCCCCGGTGCTCGGGTCCCGAGCCGCCGTTGTCCGTCTCCGTCATGTACGCCTGCTGCGCCATACCGTCGCCTCACTGCCTGCCGTGCACACCGTCGCCCCCGTGCCACAAGACCCTAGGGGATGATCGGCTCCGTTCCCGCCGTCCATGACGGCCGTACGGGCAGGATGACGTGGATGCCGGTGTGCGGAGTTGCAGCGAAGGGCACGGCGTGTGGTGCTTGTGACGAAACGCGCACATTCGAGGGCGGGACGCCGGTTCGCGCCGGGGGTGCTCTGGTCCTCGCCGGCACGAGGTGCCACCATGGAGGGGATCCGGGGACGCCGTCAGGGCGCCTCGAGATGACATGAAGGAGCCGTTGCCATGACGCAGCTTTCGGCTGCCCGCAACAAGCCCGCCGACGGCAGCAAGGCGCTGTACGGGGGCAAGGGCACCCGCCGCATCACCGTCCGCGACATCGCCGCCGCCAAGGAGCGCGGCGAGAAGTGGCCGATGCTCACCGCGTACGACGCGATGACCGCGTCCGTGTTCGACGAGGCCGGCATCCCGGTCATGCTCGTCGGCGACTCCGCGGGCAACTGCCACCTCGGGTACGACACCACCGTGCCCGTCACCCTCGACGAGATGACCATGCTGTCGGCGGCCGTCGTACGGGGTACCGGCCGCGCCCTGATCGTCGCCGACCTGCCGTTCGGCTCGTACCAGGAGGGGCCGGTGCAGGCGCTGCGCTCGGCGACCCGGCTGGTGAAGGAGGCGGGCGTCGGCGCCGTGAAGCTGGAGGGCGGCGAGCGCTCGCACCGGCAGATCGAGCTGCTGGTGGAGTCCGGCATCCCGGTGATGGCCCACATCGGGCTCACCCCGCAGTCCGTCCACGCCATGGGCTACCGCGTGCAGGGGCGCGGCGAGGAGGCGGCCCAGCAGCTGCTGCGGGACGCCAAGGCCGTGCAGGACGCCGGCGCCTTCGCCGTGGTGCTGGAACTGGTGCCGGCCGAGCTCGCGGCCGAGGTGACGCGGACCCTGCACATCCCGACCGTCGGCATCGGGGCGGGACCGGAGACGGACGCGCAGGTGCTGGTGTGGACCGACATGCTCGGGCTGACCGGCGGCCGGGTGCCGAAGTTCGTGAAGAAGTACGCCGACCTGCGTCAGGTGATGGGTGACGCGGCGAAGGCGTTCGCCGAGGACGTCGTCGGCGGAACGTTCCCGCAGGAGGAGCACTCCGTCCACTGAGCCCTCCCGGCCGAGCCATCGCGGTAGCACGGGCAGCCCGCCGATCCTCCCCCGTCGGCGGGCTGCCCCTTTTTCATCCCGCCGTGCCCGTGCCCCGCCCTGCCTCTCGTGCCCGTGCCCCGTTCCGCCTCTCCTGCCCGCGCCCCGTCCCTCGTGCCCGCGCCCGGCACCGCGGTCGGCTGCCGGCCGGCCGGCTGTCGGCGGGATGTCGGTGCCGTCGGCCGGCTGTCGGCGGTTTGTCGGCGGGGCCTGGGAGCGTCTTCCGCATGACGCGAATCGACGACTTCCCCGAGGCCGCGCAGAACGCGGTCACCGTGCGGGGACTGGTCAAGCACTACGGCGAGACCAAGGCGCTGGACGGTGTCGACCTGGACGTGCGGCAGGGCACCGTGATGGGTGTCCTCGGGCCGAACGGGGCCGGCAAGACCACCCTCGTACGCATCCTGTCCACCCTGCTGACCCCCGACGCCGGGCAGGCCACCGTCGCCGGCTACGACGTGGTGCGGCAGCCGCGGCAGCTGCGGCGCGTGATCGGGCTCACCGGGCAGTACGCCTCCGTGGACGAGAAGCTCCCCGGCTGGGAGAACCTGTACATGATCGGCCGGCTGCTGGACCTGCCCCGCAAGGAGGCCCGGCGCCGCGCCGACGAGATGCTGGAGCGGTTCTCGCTCACCGAGGCCGCCCGGCGGCCCGCGGGAACGTACTCCGGCGGCATGCGGCGCCGGCTGGACCTGGCCGCCTCCATGATCGGGCGGCCGGTGGTGCTGTACCTGGACGAGCCCACCACCGGACTGGACCCGCGCACCCGCAACGAGGTGTGGGACGAGGTCCAGCGGATGGTCGGGGACGGGGTGACCGTCCTGCTCACCACCCAGTACATGGAGGAGGCCGAGCAGCTCGCCTCCGAGCTGACCGTCGTCGACCGCGGCAAGGTCATCGCCAACGGCGGCATCGAGGAGCTGAAGGCGAAGGTCGGCGGCCGCACCCTGCGGATACGCCCGGCCGACCCGGCGCAGCTGCGTCCCCTGGCCGCCTTCCTGGACGAGCTGGGCGTCACCGGCCTGGCCACCGCCACCGTGGACGCCGAGCGCGGCTGCGTCCTGGTGCCGATCCTCAGCGACGAGCAGCTGACCGCCGTGGTCGGCGCCGTCGGCTCGCGCGGCATCACGCTCGCCGCCGTCACCACCGAACTGCCCAGCCTGGACGAGGTGTTCCTGTCCCTCACCGGCCACCGTGCCAGTGCCCCGCAGGACGCCGCGCCCGCCGACACCCGTCAGGAGGTCGCCGTATGAGCGCCGCCACCGTCCAGCCCGACGCCCGCATCTCCCCGCGCGCCCATCTGCGGCACACCGGCGCGCTGGTCCGCCGCAACCTGCTGTGGATCCGGCAGGACCCCGAGTCGATGTTCGACGCCCTGCTGTTCCCGATCGTCTTCACGCTGCTGTTCGTGTACGTCTTCGGCGGGTCGATCGGGCAGTCGCTGGGCGGCGGGCAGCAGGCGTACGTGCAGTACGTCGTGCCCGGACTGATGGCCATGATGGGCATGAACATGGCCCAAGGCGTGGGCACCGGCTTCAACCAGGACTTCAACTCCGGTGTGATGGACCGCTTCCGGTCCCTGCCGATCGGACGCGGTTCGGTGCTGTTCGCCAAGATCGCGGTGGAGCTGCTGCGGATGCTGTTCGCGACCGCGGTGCTGATGATCGTCGCCGTCCTGGTGGGCTTCGACGTCACCGACTGGGCCGGGCTGCTGGCCTCGGTGGGCCTGTCGGCGGTGTTCGGCTCGGCCCTGATGTGGGTGTTCCTCACCCTCGGCGTGGTGATGAAGAGCGCGCAGGCCGTGCAGGGGATGGGGTTCCTGGTGCTGATGCCGTTGCAGTTCGGCTCGTCGATCTTCGCGCCGACCGACTCGATGCCGGGCTGGCTCCAGGCCTTCACCGACTACAACCCGCTCTCCTCCCTCGCGGACGCCGCGCGGGGGCTGATGGTGGGCGGTCCCGTCGCGCACGACCTGTGGGTGACGCTCGGCTGGTCGGTGGTGCTGACGGCGGTGATGGCGCCCGTCGCGATCCACAAGTTCCGTACGAAGCACTGACCGGTCAGGCCAGGGACCGGACCAGGGCGGTGGCCTCCTCGGGGGAGAGGCCACCGCCCTCGGCGTACGCGGCCTCGTACGCCTCGGCGCCGAGCACCTCCCGGGCCCGTGCGGCGGCCCGTTCGCAGATGTCGCGCTCCAGGGCCGTGGCGACGTGGGCGGGCGGCGTCGCCGCGGCGGCGGCGCCCAGGCACCGGGCGGCGTCCCGGACCCGGCGCCCGCCCTCGACGCGGGCCAGCGCCATCGCGGCGATGGTCAGGCAGGTGGAGCGCGCGTGCGGGGCGATGGCCGTGGACAGGGGGTCGTCGGCCCGTTCCAGGGCCTTGCGGATCATCGTCAGGGACTCCTCGTGGCGGTCCTCCAGCGTGGCCAGCCATGCCTCCGAGGCGAGGATGAAGGAGTCGAAGACGACGAAGTGGGTGATCGTGAACTCCTCCCGCAGCAGCCGCAGCTGCTCGCGCGCCTCGGCGGTCCGGCCGGTCATGCCGAGCCGTCCGGCGAGGAAGAGCCGGGCGGCGGGCAGGGCCCCGTTGTGCGCCGACCCGGCCGTCTGCTCGATCACCTCGCGCAGGATGCGCTCGCCCCGTTCGGCCTCGGCCGCGTCGCCGAAGTCCAGCAGCGCGTTGCCGAGCCGGGCGCGCAACACCGCCACCTGGGCGTGGGCGCCCAGGCGTTCGGCGTGCTCCGCGGCGGTCTCGTAGTCGGCGGCGGCGAGCAGGTGGCGGCCCTTGCGCTCGTGGGCCTCGGCCCGCGCGGAGAGCGCCTCGGCGGTTCCCCAGGCGTCGCCCAGGCGCCGGTAGATCTCCAGCGCCTCGTCGGCGTCGCGGGCCGCGTCGCCCGCCCAGTCGGCCCGGTTGGCGAGCAGGTTGGCGCGCATGTGCAGGACTCCGGCGAGCTCCCACTCGTAGCCGGGCGTCTCGCGGCAGGTCCGCACGGCGGCGTCGACGACCGCGTGCAGCCGGTCCATGTCGCCGGTGAGCATCACGGCGTAGATCCAGAGCAGGCCGGGGCTGCGGCAGGTCTGCGGCATGCCGGGCTCGTAGGCGGCGGAGATGGCGTGCAGCTTGCGCTGCGCCCGCGGGTTCTGCCAGGCGTCCAGCTCGGTGTCCATGCAGGCCAGGTGGGCCAGGTGGACGCCGCGCCGGGCCTCGGCGAGGACCTCCCCGGTCATGGGGGGCGGCGTGGCCGTGCACGGCTCCCACAGGGGGGTGGCGGACCGGACCGGTTCGGCGAACGGGTCGGGGCCGAGGGCCATGACCTCGCCGCACCAGGTGCGGGCCTCGACGCGCAGGTCCCGCGTCTGCCAGTACCAGACGAGGGACAGCACCAGGCACAGCGCCTCCTGCTCGTCGCGCGCGGCGACGGCGCGGCGCAGGGCGGTGCGCAGGTTCTCGTACTCCCGCTCCAGGCGCCCGATGGCGGCGAGCTGCCGCGGGCCGCGCAGCAGCGGGTCGGTGGTGCGGGCGAGTTCGCGGTAGTACGTCAGGTGGGCGCGTTCGGCGTCCGCGCGCCCGCCGGTCTCGTCGAGGCGTTCGGCCGCGTACTCGGCGACGGTCTCCAGGAGGCGGTAGCGCATCTCGCCGTCGTCCGACGGGGCGGCCACCACCAGCGACTTGTCGACGAGGGAGCCGAGGGCCTCCAGCGCGGCGGGCCCGCACACGGCCTCGGCAGCGGCGAGGTCGCAGCCGCCCGCGAAGACCGACAGGCGGCGCAGCACGTCGCGTTCGTCCTCGTCGAGCAGTTCCCAGGACCAGTCGACGACCGCGCGCAGGGTCTGCTGGCGGGGCAGGACGGTGCGGCTGCCGGAGGTGAGCAGGCGGAATCGGTCGTCGAGCCGGTCGGCGATCTGGCGGGGCGTCAGCAGACGGAGGCGGGCGGCGGCCAGTTCGATGGCCAGGGGCAGGCCGTCCAGGCGGCGGCAGATCTCGGCGCAGGCGTCGGGGTCGTCCTCGACGCGGAAGCCGGGGCGGGCGGCGGCGCCCCGGTCGGCGAGGAGCGTCAGCGCCGCCGGTTCGGGCAGCGGCTCCACCGGGCGCAGCAACTCCCCCGGTACGCCGAGGGGTTCGCGGCTGGTGGCCAGGACGGTGAGGTGCGGGCAGCGGGCGAGCAGGTCCTCGGTGAGGCGGGCGGCGGCCTCGACGACGTGCTCGCAGTTGTCCAGGACGATCAGCATGCGGCGCCGGCCGCAGTGCTCGACGAGCCGGTCGACGGGGTTGCCGCCCCGGTCGGTGACGGCCCGTATCTCCTCGGCGCCGGCGCCATAGAGCACGGTCTCGCGGGCGCCGACGGCGGTCAGGACGGCCTCGGGGACGGCGTCCGGGTCGTCGACCGGCGCGAGCTCGGCCAGCCACACGCCGTCCCGGGCCACGTCCCCCGCGGCTTCGGCGGCCTCCTGCGACAGGCGGGTCTTGCCGGCGCCGCCGGGCCCGAGCAGGGTGACGAGGCGGGCGGTGGCGAGGTCGTCCCGGATCGCCTCGAGGTCGGCGTCCCGGCCGACGAAGGAGGTCAGGCGGGCGCGGAGATTGCCGCGCGGGCGGGCGGCCCGGGCGGGCGGGGCGGCGGGCACGGGTGCGGGTTCGGGTATGGGCGCGGGCGCGGAGGCAGGTGTGGGCGCGGGCGCGGGTGTGGGCGCGGGCGCGGGGTCCGGCTGGAGCAACTCGCCGTGCAGGGCCCGCAGCTCGGGTCCCGGGTCGGCCCCGAGCCGGTCCGCGAGGAGCCGCCGTACGTCCTCGTAGGCGGCCAGCGCCTCGGCGGTGCGGCCGGTGTCGCGCAGGGCGCGCAGCCGCAGGGCCTGGAGGGGTTCGTCCAGGGGGTGGGCGTCGCACAGGGCGGTCAGCTCGGGCAGGGCCCGCTCGGCGTGGCCGAGGGCGAGCGCGGCGGTGTGGCGGGCGCGCAGCGCGTCCAGGTGCCGGGTCTCCCGGCGGGCCGCCTCGGCGGTGCGGCCGGGCAGGTCGGCCAGGGCGGGGTCCCGCCACAGGGCGAGGGCGTCGTCGAGCCGTTCGGCCGCCTTGGCGGCGTCGCCGTCGGCCAGGGCGCGCAGGCCCTCGCCGGTCAGCCGCTCGAAGCGGTGCAGGTCGACGTCGTCGGGGGCGGCGGTGAGCCGGTAGCCGCCGCCGGCGGAGGCGACCGCGTCCGCGCCGAGCGCCCGGCGCAACCGTCCGACCAGCGCCTGGAGGGCCCCGGTCGCGTCGGCGGGCGGGTCGTCGCCCCACACCTCCTCCACCAGCAGGCCCGCCGGCACGGTCCGGCCGGGACGCAGGGCCAGCACGGTCAGCAGGGCGCGCAGCCGCGCCCCGCCGACCGGGACGGCGGTGCCGTCGGGGCGGAGTGCCTGGGTGGTGCCGAGGATGCGGTAGCGCACGGGGTCCATTGTCCCTGCGGATGTCTGTGCGGACGCTCCGGCGCCGCGCGTGGGTTTCACACGCGCATGAACTGGGAGGAGTCGAGGGTGAGGGTGCGGTCGCCGACCGGAATGTCGATCTCCTCGCCGAACACGCCGGACAGGGTGCGTCGGTATGCCCCGTCCTCCGGCCGGGTCAGCAGGGTCCAGGTGGCCGCCAGCACGTCGACGACCAGGTACGCGGGAATGCCGCGCAGCGCGTAGTGCTCGGGCTTGGTGTTGTAGTCGCGGTGCTTGCTCTCCGGCGACACGACCTCCACCACGAACGGCAGCAGCGCTTCGTGGATCTCGCTCTTGGCGGGGTCCACCTGTTCGAGGGGCAGCGCCGAGGCGTCCGGCTCGGGCTTGTAGCCTTCCCGGGGCGGGACCACCGAGAACTCGCCGACCGGTGCCCAGCCCGGCAGTCCCTCCTCGATCTGGTTGGCGATCCGCCGGGCCGTGGTGGTGTGGGCATGGGTGACCGGTACCAAAGTGAGCCCGTTCCTCGTGAGCCGGAGGCGCGCGCTCCTGGGGAGTTCCACTGCTTCCTGCATGGACTCGACCCAGCTGTCGGCGATCGTCATGGCCACCTCCTCTAGCGACTCGGTTACAGCGTAACGAGTAGCAGGAACCTCCGTCCGTCCGCAGGACGTTCTCCTCCCGTCACCGGTACGGTCGACGCCGCGCCGTCCCCCATGTCAGGAGTCCTGCCCGATGACCACCGCCACCACCCGCCACGGCGAGCGGCGTATCAGCCCCGTCTTCGTCGGGATCCTGGCCGTCGCCGCGGTCACCGGCTGGGCCACCTGGACCGGGTTCGCCGAGCAGCCGGGCCTGGCCGTGTTCCTGTTCGTGACGTCCGCGTGGATCGTCTCCCTGTGCCTGCACGAGTACGCGCACGCGCGCACCGCCCTGCACGGCGGCGACATCTCGGTCGGCGCGAAGGGCTACCTGACGCTGAACCCGCTGAAGTACACGCACGCGCTGCTGAGCATCGTGCTGCCGGTGATCTTCGTGATCATGGGCGGGATCGGTCTGCCGGGCGGGGCGGTGTTCATCGAGCGCGGGCGCATCCCGGGCCGCTGGCGGCACAGCCTGGTCTCCGCGGCGGGCCCGCTGACGAACGTGCTGTTCGCCGTGGTGTGCACGGCCCCGTTCTGGCTGGACGCGCTGGACGGCGTGCCGCGCGACGCCCGGCTCGCGCTGGCCTTCCTGGCGCTGCTCCAGGTCACGGCCGCGATCTTGAACTTCCTGCCGGTGCCGGGCCTGGACGGCTACGGGGTGATCGAGCCCTGGCTGTCGTACAACGTGCGGCGGCAGCTGGAGCCGTTCGCGCCGTTCGGCCTGCTGCTGGTGTTCGCGCTGCTGTGGGTGCCGGCGCTGAACGGCGCGTTCTTCGGCGCGGTCGACGCGGTCCTGCGCGCGCTCGGGATCGGCGACTTCGACACGTACTGCGGCTTCGAGCTGTACCGCTTCTGGCAGACGGCCGAGATCTGCTCGGCCACGCCGTGACCGGCGGCGGGAGTGGCCGGGCGGTGGCCGGTGGTCGTCGGGCGGGAGCGGCGGGCGCGGTCAGCCCGTGGTCGTGGAGGAGCGGCGGGCGTCCCGGCCGCGCTTGAGGTAGTACCAGCACATGTTGGACGACACACCGGTCAGCAGCACCCACACGACCCCCATCGGCACGCTGCCCTGCACGAACGAGACGACGGCGGCGGCGAGAGCGAGCACGCAGACGATCAGGGCGTAGACGGCGAGGCGGGGCATGGGGTCGGCTCCTGTCGGGGGACACGGGTGACACGGTTTGCGTCCCCCAGTGTCCCCCATCGCCTCATACGTCCGTGACCCGGAGCCCCGCGTGCGCCTTGTAGCGGCGGTTGACGGAGATCAGGTTGGCGACCAGCGACTCGACCTGGTGGGCGTTGCGCAGCCGTCCGGCGAAGATGCCGCGCATGCCGGGGATGCGCCCGGCGAGGGCCTGCACGGTCTCCACGTCGGCGCGCGCCTCGCCCAGCACCATGACGTCGGTGTCGATCTCCTCGATCGCCGGGTCCTGGAGCAGCACGGCGGACAGGTGGTGGAAGGCGGCGGTGACCCGGCTGTCCGGCAGCAGCGCGGCGGCCTGCTCGGCGGCGCTGCCCTCCTCCGGCTTGAGGGCGTAGGCGCCCTTCTTGTCGAAGCCGAGCGGGTTGACGCAGTCGACGACGAGCTTGCCGGCCAGCTCCTCGCGCAGGGACTTCAGGGTCTCGCCGTGGCCTTCCCAGGGCACGGCGACGATCACGACGTCGCTGCGGCGGGCGGTCTCGGCGTTGTCGGCGCCCTCGATGCCGTGCCCGAGCTCCTCGGCGGCGGCCCGTGCGCGCTCGGCGGCCCGCGAGCCGATGATCACCTTCTGGCCGGCCTTGGCGAACCGGTAGGCCAGGCCCTTGCCCTGCGGCCCGGTCCCGCCCAGCACCCCGACGACCAGCCCGGAGACGTCGGGCAGGTCCCAGGGGTCCTTGGCGGGGGCCTTCTGCGCACCCTGTGCGGCACTGTCGGTAGAGGTCATGGGCCGACTCTACGTCCGCCCCGCCGCACCCACCGGATCGGGTGAGCCGCGTGCCCGGTCCCGGCGCCGGACCGGGGGAATCCGGGGCGAACCGCCGGTCCCGGGCGGCCGGTTGCGGCAGGATGCGCCCATGGACGCCGTACGGGTCGCGCTGCTGCGCGAGGTGCTCGCCGGGACCGAGTGGCTGGGGGCCACCCGCAGCTTCGCGGGGGCGCTGCGGGGGTCGGTGGTGTCGCACGGGGGCGGACTGCTGCTGGTGGGCACGGAGCGGTACGAGCCGTGGCACCTGGCCGCCCACCTGGTGGACGAGGCGGCGTGGTCGGGGACGCCGGAGCTGGCCCCGACCCTGGTACGGCACGATCCGCGCCCGGCGGACCCGCCGCATCTGGCGGTGGGGCTGGGGCGGCTGGCGGCGGCCCGGCGCGGTGAGACGCTGCTGGTGGTGGCGCCGGAGGAACCCGGCCCCCCTCTTCTCGAACGTGTGCACGACGCCCGGCGGGCGGGGGCGACGGTGCTGGCCCTGGACGCCGGGGAGGGCGACCTGGCGGCCATGGCGCACGAGGAACTGGCGGTGCCGGAGGGGGCCGAGCTGGACCTGGACACCGTGCAGCACCTGGTCAGCGCCGCGGCGGGCGAGAACGCGCTGCCCGCGCCCCGGGGCCGGCGGCGCCTGCGGGACCGCCTGTCCCGGCTGGCGGACCAGCTGACGGCACCGCCACCCGGGCACTGGTAGGGAGCGGGCCCGTCAGTCGTCGCAGGGGGCGGTCCCGTCAGTCGTCGTAGGGGGCGGGCCGGTCAGTCGTCGTCCGTGCGGGCCGCGGGGGCGTCGTGCCAGCGCGGGTCGTTCTCCCACTGGAGGTTGCGCTCGCGGGCGGTCTCCATCGCGTGCTGGGCCTCCGCGCGGGAGGCGTACGGTCCGAAGCGGTCCTTGCCCGGGCAGTCGGGCCCCTCTTCGACCTTCCTGTGCTCCAGGCAGTAGTACCACTCGCCCGGCTTTCCGGCCGTGCGCTTCTTGAACAGGGCCATGAGCGGCTCCTTTCGCCGGGGACATGGTCTCGTATGCCCGCTGGTTAGACTCGCTGTCATGTCTGGCCAGTCGCTGCTCGTACCAGGGGAGCTGTCTCCCACCCGTTCCGTACCCGGAAACATCCGCCGCCCCGAGTACGTCGGCAAGCCGGCGCCCACGCCGTACACCGGCCCGGAGGTGCAGACGCCCGAGACGATCGAGGCGATGCGCGTCGCCGGGCGGATCGCGGCGCAGGCGATGGCCGAGGCCGCCAAGCTCATCGCGCCGGGCGTGACCACGGACGAACTGGACCGGGTCGCGCACGAGTACATGTGCGACCACGGCGCCTACCCCTCCACGCTCGGTTACCGCGGCTTCCCCAAGTCGCTGTGCACCTCGATCAACGAGGTGATCTGCCACGGCATCCCGGACTCCACGGTGCTGCGCGACGGCGACATCGTCAACCTGGACGTGACGGCGTACATCGGCGGCGTACACGGCGACAACAACGCCACCTATCTGGTCGGGGATGTCGACGAGGAGAGCCGCCTGCTGGTCGAGCGCACCCGCGAGGCGCTCAACCGGGCGATCAAGGCGGTCAAGCCGGGCCGCCAGATCAACGTCATCGGCCGGGTCATCGAGTCGTACGCCAAGCGCTTCGGATACGGCGTCGTCCGCGACTTCACCGGCCACGGCATCAACACCTCGTTCCACTCCGGGCTGATCGTCCCGCACTACGACAGCCCGCACGCGACGACCGTCATGAAGCCCGGGATGACGTTCACGATCGAGCCGATGCTGACGCTCGGCACGCACGAGTACGACATGTGGGACGACGGCTGGACGGTCGTGACGAAGGACCGCAAGCGCACCGCCCAGTTCGAGCACACGCTGGTGGTGACGGAGACGGGGGCGGACATCCTCACGCTGCCGTAGCCCTCCGGGCCGCTGGATCTCCGGGCCACTGGGCCTGCGGGCCGCCGGTTCCGGCGGACGTCCGCCGCGCCCCGCGCATCGACGACGACCCGCCCTCCTTCCGGGAGGGCGGGTTTTTCGCGTCCGATCGGGGTACGGTTTTACCGACAGCCTGTCGGAAACGTTTCCGACGAGCCGTCGGCAAGGGCATTGACTTAGGCAAGCCTTACCAAAGAAGATCGGGCTCATGGACTCCTTCTCGACGCTCATCCGCACCGCCTCCCATGAGCAGCACACGGAGGCCGAGACCTCGACGTTCATGAGCGACCTGCTGGGCGGGCGGCTGGGCGTCGACGCCTACGCCCGGTACACCGAGCAGCTGTGGTTCGTGTACGAGGCGCTGGAGGCCGGGGCCGGCCGGCTGGCGTCCGATCCGGTGGCCGGGCCCTTCATCCGGCCCGAGCTGATGCGCCTGGCCTCGCTGGAGCGCGACCTGGAGCACCTGCGGGGCGCCGGCTGGCGGGCGTCCCTGTCCGCGCTGCCGGCCACGCGGGCCTACGCGGACCGGGTGCGCGAGTGCGCCGAGCGCTGGCCCGGCGGTTACGTCGCCCACCACTACACCCGCTACCTCGGCGACCTGTCCGGCGGCCAGATCATCCGCGGCAAGGCGGAGCGGACGTGGGGTTTCGCGAAGAAGGGCGACGGCGTCCGCTTCTACGTCTTCGAGGAGATCGCCAACCCGGCCGCGTTCAAGCGGGTGTACCGGCAGCTGCTGGACGCGATCCGCGTGGACGACCTGGAGAAGCAGCGGGTGGTGGCGGAGTGCAAGAAGGCGTTCGCCCTGAACACCGCCGTCTTCCGCGCGCTGGGCGAGGAGTTCCCGCTGTCGGCGTGATGCCGCACGGGAGGGGTCACCGCTCGCCGCACGGGAAGCGCCACCGCTCGCCGCACGGGAAGCGCCACCGTTCACCGCACGGGAGGCGTCACCACTCGCCGCGCGGGAGGCGTCACCGCTCCAGGGTCACCCGCCCGCCGATCTCCACCCGGCCGCCCGGCTGCGGTGCCGTCAGGATCTGCGAGCCCGCGCCCTGGGTGATGTTCAGGGCCCGGCCCAGGCGCTCGGTCAGCAGCAGGGCCGCCGCGCCGGTCGCCTCGTCCTCGTCGATGCCGTCACCGCGGCCGGGGAACCCGCGGGCGCGGACCCGGCCGGCCGCCTCGTCCTCCCACGCCCAGGCGTAGATCCACTCCCCCGGCGGCGGTACCGGCAGATCGTCGACCTCGGCGGCGGTGGCGTACCGGCGCAGGGTGCGCGGCGGGGCCCACTCCGCGCGGGCCTCGATCCAGCAGAACTCCCCGTCCTGCCGGGCCCCCACCACCCCGGCGGGCGTGACGAGTTCGGGCACGTCCAGCAGCCAGGCCGTGCCGACACAGGGGTGCCCGGCGAAGGGCAGGCGCAGGGTGGGGGTGTAGATGTCGACGACCCCGCGCTCGGGGTCGTCCACGAACACCGTCTCGCTGAAGCCGAGTCCGGCGGCGAACGCCTGCCGTTTCCCGCGCTCCGGCAGCACCGATCCGTCGCGGACGACGCCCAGCCGGTTGCCGTATCCGCCGCCGGGCCCGCAGAAGACGCGCAGGACGTCGTAATCGATCACGGGGGCATTCAAGCATCGCGCGGGCGGACGTGCGGGCGGACGTGGTGGACGTACGAACCCCGACAGGTCACGGTGTGGCCGCTGTACCCGGACCGGGCGCCCGCGCCCGGCCCCGTCCCGGTAGGGTTCGCCTCCGGAAAGGGGAAGGTGAAGAGACCTGATGAGCAGGGATCGCGGCTCTCTACGGCTCCGCAGGCTTGACCGGAGCGCACTGATAGCGGCCTCCGTGACCGCTTTGTCGTTGACGGCGAGCGGCTGCGTGGTGGTGCACGGCGAGCGCGAGGTGCTCCCGGCGACCACCCGTGCCGAAGCCGCCGAGGCGCTCCGGCAGTTCACGACCGCGTACAACAAGGCGGACAAGGCGTACGACAGTTCGCTGGACGCCGACCACACCACCGGTGCCCTCGCCGCCATCGACGCGGCCCGGCTGAAGGCGGGCAAGGCCAACAACCCGGCCGGCAACCCCACCCATACGCCGCTGGAGCTGACGGACGCGAAGTTCACGATCCCGAAGAAGGCGGGCTGGCCGCGCTGGTTCCTGGCCGACGCCCGCGGCAACAAGGGCGGCGACGCGCGCTGGCTGCTGGTGTTCACCCGCGACGGCCTGGACGAGCCCTGGGAGGTGGCGTACCTGACGCTGGCCGCCGCCGGGGACGTACCGAAGTTCAAGACGGACAAGGACGGGTGGGCCGAGGCCGTCCCCGCCAACTCC
The DNA here is from genome assembly GCF_040628835.1 of Streptomyces sp. NPDC006134. NCBI lineage: Bacteria > Bacillati > Actinomycetota > Actinomycetes > Kitasatosporales > Streptomycetaceae > Streptomyces > Streptomyces sp. NPDC006134. Next base: position 36,590 of record NZ_JBEXTV010000008.1, read on the forward strand.
ACCGACCTCGCCGTCCCGCCCGCCGACCTGAGCAAGGGCTACACCACCTACCTGAAGGACGGCGGGAAGACCTTCGCGGACGGCGTCCACACCAGCGGCTGGCGGGAGTTGCGGAAGAAGTGGGCGATCCGGCCGGGCCTGGCCCGGCAGTACATCGACGAACCGCTGACGAACGGCGACTACGCGCCGCTGGCGCTGCGCACCGCCGACGGCGGCGCGCTGGTCTTCTTCGCCACGCGCCACTTCGAGAAGCAGACCGCCGCGCAGGGCGCCTCCGTGCCCACGCCCAACAAGGACGTGCTGGCGCTGACGACCGGTGAGATCAAGCAGTCCCTGACGATGGAGTTCGTCTCCAACGAGGTCGCCCTCGATCCGGCGAAGGGTTCGGGCGAGGAGCAGGTGACGGTGGTGGGGAGGATCCAGGGCCTGACGTCGGCGCAGGGCGGCTAGGGTCTGTCTGTCCGCGGTGCGGCCGGGGCCCCTCGTCCGGAACGGCCCCGGCTCGATCCCGGCACTGCCCCGACCGGCGTCGCCTCGGCGCCGAGGCGACGCCGGTCGGCGGCCGGTGTGCGTCCGCTGCCAAAGTGGTGGGTTCCGGGACGCTCAGTGGCGTAGGGGCCAGGCCGTGCCCGCGTGGTCGGAGTCCTCGGCTGCGTACCGGGCGCAGGCGTCGGTCAGCGCCTCCAGCAGGGTCAGCGGGTCCGGCAGGGGGTGCTCCGGGCCGCGGACCCAGTGCACCGTCTGGTGCTCGCCGGGCAGCCGGGCGGGCGGTACGAGGACGTAGGAGCCGCGGCAGTGCCAGCGCAGGCCCGGATGCTCGTCCATCGTCTCCGGGTGGCAGTCCAGCTCGCACGGCCACCACTCGTCCTCGTCCTCGGGGGTGCCGCGGGTGAGGGTGAAGAACAGCATGCGGCCGTCGTCGCTCTCGGCGACCGGGCCGACGTCGATCCCCGCGTCGAGCAGCCGGGCGAGCGCCTCGCGGCCGGCCTCCAGGGGGACGTCGAGGACGTCGTGCACCATGCCGGTCGCGGTGATGAAGTTGGCCTGCGGCTGGTGCCGGGCCCAGCGCTCGATCTGCGCGCGGTCGGTCGTGGACTGTGTCTGCCAGGCGAACGAGATCGGGTGCCGGGCCGGGGTGGGACAGCCGACCCGGTCACAGGAGCACATGTAGCCGACCGGGTGCGCGGCGGGCGCCAGCGGCAGTCCCGCGCCGGCGGCGGCGAGCAGCAGGGCCTCCCGGCCGCCTTCACCGGCGGCGGCCTCCTTCGGGCGGCGTCCGCGCAGCCACTGGGAGATTCTGCCCTGCAGGCCGCCTCGGCCGCCGAACTCCGCGCTCATCTATCCCCTCGCCTCGCCGTCGTGCGGAACAGCATGCCCTATGGTCCCACCATCCTGAGCGCCGGGGGGCCGGTGCTCACATTCGGGGCAGGTCGGACACGGGGTACCCCACCGGGCGAGACGTATCCCGCCTGGGCACAGGCGACTCCCCTGCCGCCTCCCCCTGCCCTGCGGGCACCTCCGCCCCCCTGGGGGGGGCACACGTCGTCTTGGTGTACCGCGCGGCCTGCTCGTGGCACCTCCGCCCCCCTGGGGGGCACCCTGCCGGGTCAGCGCGGCGCGAGGCCGTGGAGGGCGTAGTCGACGAGCGTGTCGGTGTACGCGTAGGAGATCGGGGCCGTTCGCTGGAGCCAGCGCTGGGCGAGCGGCGAGACGAAGAGCTCCAGCGCGATGCGCGGGTCGATGTCCGGGCGGACCTGGCCGGCCTCCTGCGCGGAGCGCAGCCGTTCCACGTAGAGCTGGAGGGAGGGCTCCAGCAGCTTGGCGACGAAGACCCGGCCGAGTTCCTCGTTGACGACGCCCTCGGCGGCCAGGGCGCGGGAGAGGGCCTCGAACTTCGGGTCGCGCAGTTCGTCGACGGTGGCCCGCAGCACGGCCTTGAGATCGGCGGCGAGGTCACCGGTGTCCGGGATCGCGTACGACTCCGGGCCGCCGGCCTGCCCGGCGGGCCGCTCCGCGGACGAGGTGGCGGACTGCTCCGCGGCCTGGGTCATCTGTTCGCCCAGGTCGAGGAATGCCTCCAGCAGGACGTCCGCCTTCGACGACCACCAGCGGTAGATCGTCTGCTTTCCGACGCCGGCGCGGGCGGCGATGCCCTCGATGGTGGTCTTCGGGTAGCCGACCTCCACGACGAGCGCGAGGGCGGCGTCGTAGATGGCGCGGCGGGACTTCTCGCTGCGGCGCGAGGTGTCGGGGCGGCGGGGCGCGTCGGGGCGGGGTGCGGACTTCTGGTCGGCCATGGGGCGAATGTATCAGGTTGGCAAGACGGAACGTCTCGCCACACAGTGGAGCGAACGAGAAGGCGAGACGAAACGTCTCGTTTCTATGGAATGCCGAGTGCCGACCGGAAGGAGTTCTGTCATGACCCGAGGTGGAGCCGGAAACATGCTGGGCGTCGGCGGCACCCGTCGACACCTCGGCCGCGAGGCCCTGCGCGGCGGCGGCCGGGGTGGCCGGACCGGCGGCGGCCTCGACCGCCAGGCCCAGAAGCGGGAACTGCTGCGCAAGCTGCAGGAGAAGCGAGAGGAGAGCGAGAGGAGCGGAGAGAACGGGAGGAGCGGAGAGAACGGGGGGAGCGGAGAGAGCGAAAGGGGCAGCGGGGGCGAGAGGGGTGACGGCGGGAGCGAGAGGAGCGGCGGGCCGTCCTGAGCGGGAGGGCTTCCAGGCCGACGCGGACGTTCCGGGAGCCAGGCAGCCGTCCTACCGGCGGTCCGCCGGCGGCCAGGGGTCGCCCCAGTCCGCGTCGCGGGCCGCCTTGTAGAGGTCGCCGTGGCGTTTGGTGACCGTGGCCCGGCGGAGCGCCGGTTCGGTCTCGCAGAGGTCGAGCAGCACCTGGCCCTTGCGGATCTGCGGCCTGCGGACCACGCGGGACGAGGCCGGCGCGACCGGGAAGCGGGCCGCCGCGACGTAGCTGAACTTCTCGTCCTCGTAGGCGAGGGATCCGCCCTTGACCTGGCGGTGCAGGGAGGAACGGCTGACCCGGGCCGAGAAGTGGCACCAGTCCGTGCCGGGCGCGATGGGACAGGAGTCGCTGTGCGGGCAGGGGGCGGCGACGTGGAAGCCCGCGGCGACCAGGCGGTCGCGGGCCTCGATGACGCGGGCGTAACCGTCGGGAGTGCCCGGCTCGACGATCACGACGGCCTGCGCGGCGGACGCGGCGGCGTCGACGAGGGCGGCGCGGTCGGGTGCGGTCAGCTCGTTGAGGACATAGGAGACGGTGACGAGATCGGTGCTCTCCAGGGTGAGCGCCGCTCCGATCCGAGAGCGCCGCCATGCGACGTCTTCGAGAGAGGGGTTGGCGGCGGCGATCTCCCGGCCGAGGGCGAGTGCCGGCTCGGCCCAGTCGAGCACGGTGACCGGGCGGGCACCGTCCCACGTGGCGCTGACGGCCCAGGTCGCCGCACCGGTCCCGCCACCGACGTCGACATGACTGCCGGGCACCCAGGCGGGCACGGCCTGCGCGAACGCCGTGAGCGCCGACCTCACCGCCTCGAAGGTCGCGGGCATCCGGTAGGCGGCGTAGGCGACCACGTCCGCGCGGTCCCGAAGGATCGGCGCGTCGGTCGGGGTGGCGCCCCGGTAGTTGGCGATCAGCCGCTCCACGGCCTGCGCGGCCTGCCGCGGCGGCAGCCCGTCGAGCAGCCCGGCGAGGGCGGCACGCAGGGTTTCGGCTGGGGATACGGGAGCGGTCACCCGGTGATTCTACGGGGGTGTCGCTCGCGCGAGCACTGCTCTCATTCGAGGTCGCCGCTCTCGTTCGAGGTCGTCGCTCTCGCTCGAGGCCGCCGCCCTCATTCGAGGTCGTCGCTCTCGTTCGAGGCCACCGCTCTCATTCGAGGTCGCCGCTCTCCTCTGAGATCGCCACTCTCCTCCGAGGGCGCCGCTCTCCCTCAAGGGCGACATTCTCCCTCGAAGGCGTCGCTCTCCTCCGAGCGCCCCGCTCACCCTTGAGAGCGCCGATCTCCTTTGAGGACGGCGCTCCTTTTTGAAGGCGCCGACTCCGCGAGATCGCCGCTCCCCTTCAAGAGCGTCGCCCCCCTTCAAGAGCGTCGCCCCCCTTCGAGAGCACCGCTCACCTTCGGGGTCACCTCTCTTCGAAGTCAGCGCTCCTCTTTGAGGTCAGCGCTCCCCTTTGCAATCGCCGCTCCTCTCCGAGATCAACACTCACTTCAGAGATCAGCGCTCACTTCAGAGATCACCGCTCCCCTCCGTGAGCACCACCCTCATCCCCCACCTCCCCCACCTCCCCTCACCTCTCCCTCACCGCCCGTGCCATCCGGCTCCCCGCCGCCGCGCGCGGCGCGTTGTCCGGTCGTCGCCGGCGGGGATGCACCGCGTTCGCCAGCAGCACGAGGAACGTGTCCGTCGCCCGGTCCAGGACCAGCATCGTGCCCGTGAACCCGGTGTGCCCGGCCGCTCCCCGCCCCGCCAACTCCCCCATGAACCAGGGCTGGTCGAGGGCGAAGCCCAGTCCCGGCGGGGTCAGGAGCAGCTCCACGAAGTCGGGACCGAGGATGCGGGCGGTCCCGTACGCGCCGCCCGCCAGCAGGGCGCGGCAGAACACGGCCAGGTCCCGCCCGGTGGAGAACAGCCCCGCGTGGCCGGCCACGCCGCCCAGCGCCCACGCGTTCTCGTCGTGGACGACGCCGCGCAGCATCCCCCGGTCCGCCTTGGCCCACGGCCGCCGCTGGTCCTCGGTGGCCGCCGCGCCCGGGCACGGGCCGAAGCGCGTCGCGGTCATGCCCAGCGGGCGGGTGATCCCGTCACGGACGAGGACGTCGAGAGTGCGGCCGGTGACGCGTTCCAGGACGTGCTGGAGGAGCAGCATGTTCAGGTCGGAGTAGCAGTATGTGCCGGGTACGCCCACCGGTGGCTCCGCCTTCAGCCGGGCCAGCCGTTCCCCGTCGTCGGCGCAGTCGTACAGCGGGAGTTCGGGCCGCAGGCCGGAGGTGTGCGTGAGCAACTGCCGTACGGTGATGCCGTGCCGGGCGGCGGCGTGGAACTCCGGGAGGTAGGCGCCGACCCTGGCGTCGATGCCGAGCGTGCCCCGCTCGATCTGCTGCACGGCGGCGACGGACGTGAACAGCTTGGTGAGGGAGGCCAGGTCGAAGGGTGTGCCGACGGTCATCGGCACGCGGGAGGCGGCCGGCAGCTCCACGCCCGTGTCGGTCCGCGGGTCGTACGAGGCGTACCGTACGGCCCAGCCCGCCGCCTCCTCCACGGCCAGTACCGGGCCGCGCCCGGCGACCACGACGGCGCCCGCGGCCCAGGGGCGTTCGCCGGTGGTGAGGTCGTGGACGTCCTCGACGAGGTGGCGCAGCTGCCGGGGGTCGAGTCCGGCCCGCCCCGGCGTGTCGCTGCGCAGTCTCGGCACGCTCAGCTGTCCTCCCCGGTCCTCTCGGCCTTCTCTGCCCTCTTGGTGCTCTCGGGCCTCTCGGTCCCCTCGGCCCTCTCGGTGTTCCCCGCGCGGACGGGTTCTCCGCCCTCCGCGGTGGCCCGTCCCTTCCCCTGACGGCACATTCCCGCGAAGCAGGCCAGTGCCACCAGCGCCGCGACCAGCTGGACGACGGCCATCGGCACGGCGGTGTCCTCGCCGGCGATGCCGACGAGCGGGGAGGCGACCGCGCCGATGAGGAAGGAGGAGGTGCCCAGCAGCGCGGAGGCGGAGCCGGCGGCGTGCCGGACCCGCATCAGGGCGAGAGTCTGGGTGTTGGGCAGGGTGATGCCCATGGCGGACATCAGCACGAACAGCGCGGCGGCGATCGGCGCCAGCCCCACCTCGCCGAAGACGCCCAGGGACATCAGCAGCAGCGCGGTGGCGGCGGCGATGACGACCGCGAGGCCGATGCCGAGCACCCGGTCCAGGCCCACCCTGCCGACCAGCACCTTGCCGTTGATCTGCCCGACGGCGACCAGGCCGATGGAGTTGAGGCCGAACAGCAGGCTGAACGTCTGCGGGGAGGCGCCGTAGATCTCCTGGACCACGTACGGCGAGGCCGAGATGTAGGCGAACAGCGAGGCGAAGGCGAAGCCGCCGGCGAGCATGTACCCGGTGAAGGCGCGGTCGGCGAGCAGGGTCCGCATCGAGCCGAGGGCGTCGCGGACGCCGCCGCCGTGGCGTTCGGCCGGCGGCAGGGTCTCGGGGAGCTTCGCCCAGACGATCCCGCCCAGCAGCACCCCGACCACCGTGAGGAGGACGAACACGCCCCGCCAGTCCGTCACCCGCAGGATCTGCCCGCCGACGAGCGGTGCGACGACCGGGGCCACGCCCGAGATCAGCATGAGGGTGGAGAAGAAGCGGGCCATGGCCACGCCGTCGTACAGATCGCGGGCGACGGCCCGGGCGATGACGATGCCGGCGGCGCCCGCGAGGCCCTGCGCCAGGCGGAAGGCGACGAGGAGTTCGACGGTGGGCGCGAGCGCGCACAGGACGGTGGCGACGACGTAGACGGCGAGGCCGGCGAGGAGCGGGCGCCGCCGCCCCCACCGGTCGCTCATCGGGCCGACCACGATCTGCCCGAGGGCCATGCCGGCCAGGCAGGCGGTGAGGGTGAGCTGGACGGTGGCGGCGGGTGCGTGCAGGGCCTCGGTGACCTCCGGCAGCGCGGGGAGGTACATGTCCATCGCCAGCGGGGGTGTGGCGGTGAGGCCGCCGAGGATCAGTGTGACGAGCAGGCTGGTGCGGCGGGGGCCGCGCAGCGCGTCGGCGGCCGGTTCCGTCGCCGGTCCGGCCGCCTGCCCGGTCTTCTTCTGTGACGTCTTCTGCGACATCTTCTGTGACGCCTTCTGCGTCGTCTGCTGCGTCGTCTTCTGTGACGCCTTCTGCGTCGTCTTCTGTGACGTCTTCCGCGGTGCCTGCTGCGGGGTCTTCTGTGCTGTCTCCTGTGGCGTGTTCGGTATCGATGCCCTGTGTTCGGGCATGTGCCCCTCCCTCTTCGACAGATCCGGCACCTATGCTCTCAGCTCGTGCCGAGGACCCGCAGGACGGCTTGTGGGGACGTGTACGAACGTGAGCGAGGGTGGGGACAGGGTGTCGGAAGAGAAAGTGCGCTGGGGAATCCTGGCGACCGGGGGGATCGCGGCGGCGTTCACGGCGGACCTCGTCGATCTGCCGGACGCGGAGATCGTGGCGGTGGCCTCGCGGACGGAGGAGGCGGCGCGGGCGTTCGCCGGACGGTTCGGGGTGCCGCGGGCGTACGGCGACTGGGCGGGGCTGGCGGCGGACGAGGACGTCGACGTCGTGTACGTGGCGACCCCGCACGCGGCGCACCGGGCGGCGGCCGGCCTGTGCCTGGAGGCGGGCCGGAACGTGCTGTGCGAGAAGCCGTTCACGCTGAACGTGCGCGAGGCCGCGGAGCTGGTGACGCTGGCGCGGGCGCGTGGCCGCTTCCTGATGGAGGCGATGTGGATGTACTGCAACCCGCTGGTGCGCCGGCTGAAGGCGCTGGTGGACGACGGGGCGATCGGGGAAGTGCGCACGGTGCAGGCCGACTTCGGGCTGTCCGGGCCTTTCCCGCCTTCGCACCGGCTGCGGGACCCGGCGCAGGGCGGGGGCGCGCTGCTCGACCTCGGTGTGTATCCGGTGTCGTTCGCGCAGTTGCTGCTCGGGGAGCCGTCGGACGTGGCGGCGCGAGCGGTGCTCTCGCCGGAGGGCGTCGATCTCCAGACGGGTGCGCTGCTCTCCTGGGAGAGCGGCGCTCTTGCTTCGGTGCACTGCTCCCTCGTCGGGGGTACGGCGACGTCGGCGTCGGTCACCGGCTCGCTGGGCCGCATCGACCTTCCGTCCGGCTTCTTCGACCCGGACCGGTTCGTACTGCACCGGGACGGCCGCGAACCGGAGGAGTTCGCGGCCGATCCGGCCGACGGCCCCCGGGCCGGCTACCGGCACGAGGCCCGGGAGGTGATGCGGGCGCTGCGCGCCGGGGAGACCGAGTCCCCGCTCGTCCCGCTCGACGGCACGCTCGCCGTGATGCGGACGCTCGACACGATCCGTGACCGCGTCGGCGTCCGCTACCCGGCCGAGACCGCCGACGCCGAAGCCATGGTCGGCGGTACCGGTGGGGCCGGCGGGACGGAGGACGCCGTCGTCACGCCGGCTTGAGGCCCTGGTCGCCCACCTCCGTCACGAAGGAGGCCGCAGTGGTGAGCGGCGCGCCCTGCGTCGTCACGTGGGACACCGTCTTGTAGTCGGCCCGCGCCAGCTCCCGGCCGAGGGACACCGTCACGTAGCCGCGCCGCCCGTTGAAGAACCTCATGTGCGGGTTGGCGGTCATGAGGGTGTCCCAGTTGGACGGCTTCTCCGCGCCGTCGCGGCCGCTGGTGACGGAGGTGGTGACGATCTCCGTGCCGATGGTCTTGGAGCCGGGGTCGGAGAAGTCGCGCTTGATGTCGAAGGCGTAGTGCACGTGCACGTCGCCGGTGAGGACCATCAGGTTCTCGACACCGGCGGCCTGCGCGCCGGCCAGCACCCGTTCGCGGGAGGCCGGGTAGCCGTCCCAGGAGTCCATGGAGACCTTGGACGGCAGGGTGGTGGAGTTGTACCGCCGGGAGAAGGTGACCTGCTGGGGCACCACGTTCCACACGGCGTCCGACCGGTGCCAGCCGTTGATCAGCCAGCGTTCCTGGGCGTCGCCGGTCAGCGTGCGGCTCGGGTCCTCCGACTCGGGGCCGGAGTACTGCCAGCCGTCGCCGTAGGCCTGGTTGGAGCGGTACTGGCGGGTGTCGAGCACGTCGAACTGCGCCAGCCGGCCCCAGTGCAGGCGGCGGTAGAGCTTCAGGTCGGGGCCCTCGGGGAGCTGGGGGCGGCGCAGCGGCATGTTCTCCCAGTAGGCCCGGTAGGCGGCGGCCCGGCGCAGCAGGAACTCCTCCGGCGGGACGCTGTTCTCGGGGGTGTCGTCCGCGTAGTTGTTCTCGGTCTCGTGGTCGTCCCAGGTGACGACGAAGGGGTGCGCGGCGTGCGCGGCCCGCAGGTCGGGGTCCGACTTGTACAGGGCGTACCGCAGGCGGTAGTCCTCCAGCGTCACCGTCTCGCGGTTGAACTCCGCGGGCAGGGTGCCGGTGGGGTAGACGCGGGAGCCGCCGGCGGAGTTGACGGCGTACTCGTAGAGGTAGTCGCCGAGGTGGAAGACGACGTCCACGTCCTCCTCGGCCAGGTGCTTGTAGGCCGTGTAGTAGCCCTCGTCGTACTTCTGGCAGGAGACCAGGCCGAAGCTGAGGCCGGCCCCGGCCCGGCTGCCGCGGGCGGGGGCGGTGCGGGTGCGGCCGGCCGGGCTGACCCAGCTGCCCGCGCGGAAGCGGTAGTAGTACACGTGGGCGGGCGCGAGGTGGCCGACCTCGACGTGCACGGTGTGGTCGAACTCCGGGTGGGCGGTGGCCCGGCCGCGTCTGACGACCCGGCGGAACCGTTCGTCGAGGGCCAGTTCCCAGGTGACGGTGACCCGCTGGGCGGGCAGTCCGCCGTCGGGCTGGTACGGGGCGGGGGCCAGGCGCGTCCACAGCAGGACGGAGTCGGGCAGCGGGTCGCCGGAGGCGACGCCGAGGGTGAACGGGTCGTCGGTGATCCGGGCGGCGTCGAGTTCGGCGGCGCTCGCGGCGCCCGCGGCCGGCAGGTTCACCGCGAAGGCGAGCGCGGCGGCGGCGCCGGTGGTGGTCAGGAAGCGGCGGCGGCCGAAGTGCCGTGCGGCGGCGCGCAGTTCCGGGGTGTGCTGTGACGGACGGTCTGCGGGTGTCATCCGGTCCTCCCCTGGCGAACCTCATGAATAGGTGCAAGGGGCATTGGATTCGCCGGAGACGACCACCGATTGGCACGTACACAACATCCGCATGGCGGGCGGATGAGTTCCGGATGGCGGACCTTCCCGTACGCTGCGGGCGCATGAATGCCATGCAAACGAACCGGCCGGACACCGGCTCCCGGATCGCCGTGGTGACCGGTGCGGGGTCCGGCATCGGCCGCGCGGTCGCCGTCGAACTGCTGCGCGCGGGCTGGTCGCTGGCCCTGGCCGGCCGCCGCCCCGAGACGCTGGAGGAGACGGCCGCCCTCGTGCCGGGCGGCACCGCACTCACCGTCCGCGCCGACGTGTCACGGCCGGAGGACGTGACGGCCCTGTTCGACGCCGTGCGCGACCGCTTCGGGCGGCTGGACCTGCTGTTCAACAACGCGGGGACGTTCGGGCCGGGCGGCGTGCCGGTCGAGGAACTGTCCTACGACGCCTGGCGGCACGTGGTGGACACCAACCTCAACGGGGCGTTCCTGTGCGCGCAGGCGGCGTACCGGCAGATGAAGGAGCAGGAGCCGCAGGGCGGCCGGATCATCAACAACGGTTCGATCTCGGCGCACACACCCCGTCCGCACTCGGTGGCGTACACCGCGACCAAGCACGCGCTGACGGGCCTGACCAAGTCGCTGTCGCTGGACGGCCGGCGCCACAACATCGCGGTGGGCCAGATCGACATCGGCAACGCGGCGACCGACATGACGGCGCGGATGCAGACGGGCGCCCTCCAGGCCAACGGCGAGATCGCGCCGGAGCCGGTGATGGACGTCGCCGACGTGGCGCGCACGGTGCGGCACATGGCGGAGCTGCCGCTGGAGGCCAACGTGCAGTTCGCGACGGTGCTGGCGACGGCGATGCCGTACATCGGACGGGGCTGAGGCGGCGCCACCCCGCCCCGCGGACGCGCGCGGCCCTCGATCCGCACAAGCGGAGTTGCAGCTTCCGCACTATCGCGGCCGGTGACGGGCTTATGCTCGACTCCCCCGCACCGAAGCTTCACACTTGGGGCACTGGTCTTCCGCAAGCCATACCGAGGGGGGAAGACGGCAGCCGTCCCACCGCACCGGCCGGGGGTGGACCCGCGGGACCGCGGGTGCACGCCGGTGCGTGGGACGGCTGCCGCACACCTGGTCGCGTCGAGTTTCGTCGCGACGAGTTCCCTCTCGTCGAGTTCCCTCTCGTCGAATCTCGTCTCGTCGCGCCTCCTCTCCTCGCGCCTCCTCTCCTCGCGTCGCGCGGCCGCACGCGGAGGTGGTCACCGCGCGCAGGAGCGGTCACCGCCCGAGGATGCGCTCCACCTCCGCCATCTGCTCCCCGCCGAGCGGTCCCTTCTCCAGCGCGCCCGCGTTCTCCTCGGCCTGCGCGACCGAACGGAACCCGGGGATGGGCACGGCCCGCGGGCTGCGCGCCCACAGCCAGGCCAGGGCGCCCTGGGCGGGCGTACGGCCGTCGCTGGTGAGGACGTCCCGGAGCGCGTCGACGCGGGCCAGCCACGCGGGATCGGCGCCCGAGTCGTCGAAGCCCTGGAGCCAGAAGGGCGGCCGGCTGCGGATGTCTCCCGCCTCCAGCGGCCGGTGGGCCCGGCGCCTCCCGCTCAGCAGCCCCATCGCGAGCGGGCTGCGGATGACGGAGGCGAGGCCCGTCTCCTCGCCGAGCGCGAACATCTCCGGCGCGTCCTGGAGCACGTTGGCCATGTGCTGGACGGCCGCGCAGTGCTCCCCTCGCGCGAACACGGCCGCCCGCTCCGGGTCGTCGGTGCTCCAGGCGTAGGCGCGGATGAGCCCTTCCCGTACGAACTCCTCGCACACGTCGCGCAGTTCGGCGGCGCGCGCCGGGTCCGCGTCGGCGATGTGCAGCTGGTAGAGGTCGATGCGGTCGGTGCCGAGGCGGCGCAGGGAGGCGGTCAGCGCGCGGCGGGCGTGCTCCGGGGAGTCGTCGCTGCCGGTGAGGGTGCGGGTGTCCTCGTCGAAGACGTTGCCCCACTTGGTGGCGACGACGGCATCGTCCCTGCGCTTGCCGAGGGCGCGGCCCAGGACGCGCTCGCTGTGCCCGGTGCCGTAGACGTCGGCGGTGTCGAAGAAGGTGACGCCGAGGTCGAGGGCGCGCCGGATCGCCCGCACGGACTCCTCGTCGTCCACCTTCCCCCAGCCCAGCGGCTGCCCGTCGGCGTCCTGCCACTCCCCGCCGATCGCCCAGCACCCGAACCCGAGGGCGCTCACCTCGATACCGCTGCGTCCCAGGACGCGTGTGGTTTCCATGCCCGGAACGCTAGGAGTTGGAGCGCGCGCCAAGGCAAGGTCTTCGGGAACCTTTCTTCGAGCTGCCGGGTCCGCGGGTCTCCGGCCCCGGACCCGGACCCTGACTCCTGCCCCTCGGCCCCGGCCCCAGCCCCGGCCCCGGACTCCTGCCCTTCGCCCCCGGCCGTCAGGCCTGCCCGGTCTCGAAGCGGGAGATCCGGCCGTCCTCGTCGACGGTGAAGCTCCACCGGGTGCGCATCTCGCCCCAGGTGTCGTTGCGGTAGTGGGCGAGCAGGGCCCGGCCGCCGTTGGACTCCCGGTCGACTTCCAGGTGGCCGTTGGAGGAGAAGATCTCCCGGTCGATCCAGTCGTCGAGGTCGTGGTCCAGGCCGTCGTCGGCCATCGTGGCGCCGGGCGCGAGCAGCGCCAGGAAGGCCTCGCGGTCATGGGCGTTGACGGCGGCGACGAAGGCGCGGACGGCGGGGTCGCTGAGGCGGGTGGTCTGAATCGTCATGCCGGTCAGCGTCACACCGGCCGCCGGGCCCCGCCACCCGAACGGCACCCAGGGCGGGCCCGCCGGGCACCGGCGGTGCGACGGTGGAGGGGCGAGGGGACCGCCGTCCGCCGAGGGAGCCGACGTGAACTGTTACGACCGACGTGATCTGGGACTGCTGCTGCTCCGTCTGGGCACCGGTGGCGTGCTGGCCGCGCACGGGGCGCAGAAGCTGTTCGGCTGGTTCGGGGGCGGCGGCCTCGAGGGGACCGGCCAGGCCATGGAGTCGATGGGCTATGCGCCGGGCCGGGCGAGCGCCATGGCCGCGGGCCTGGCGGAGGCGGGGGGCGGCGCGCTGCTCGCTCTGGGCCTGGCCACCCCGGCCGCGGGCGCGGCGGCGGCCGGCGCGATGGCGGGCGCCGCCGCGGTGCACGCCCCGAACGGCTTCTTCGCCCAGTCCGGGGGCTACGAGTACGCGGTGTCCCTCGGCCTGACCGCCGCCGGTCTCGCCGTCACCGGGCCCGGCCGCCTCTCCGTGGACCACGCGCTCGGTCACGCGGTCAACCGCGGCTGGATGGTGCCGGCGGCGTTCGCGGCGGTGGGCGCGGGCACGGCGCTGGTGATCGGGGCGCGGAACCGGCGGCTGCGGAGGGCGACGGAAGGCACGCAGGAACCTCTGTTCGAGGAATGACCTGCCGGTCTCCCCGACACGCACGACCGCCCGCGTGGCAGGCTGCCCCGCATGAACGACCGCATCCCCCCTCTCCCCGCCCCCGCCCCCGCCCCGGCCGGGCCCGGCCTCTGGGACACCGTCGACGCCCTGTGGCGGTGGCTGGAGGCGAGCCGACCGGCCGACGGCGAGGAGGAGGTGCTGTTGCGCGTGCTGAAGCTGTCGGAGGAGGTCGGCGAGGTGTCCCAGGCGGTGATCGGCGCGACCGGCCAGAACCCACGCAAGGGCGTCACCCACACCTGGGAGGACGTCCAGTCCGAGCTGTGCGACGTCGTGATCACGGCGCTGGTGACCCTGCGCACGCTCACCCCCGAGGCGCGGGAGGTCTTCACCCGTCACCTGAACCGGGTCAGGGAACGCTCGCTCGGCGGCTGAGCGGGCGGTGGCGCACCGGGCGGCACCGCAGGTGGCGAGGTGGCGGGGGTCGGCGTACCTGCCGTCCCCCGCACCGCCGTACGGCAGAGGGCGCCCGTGGCGCCGGTGAGAAATCCGAAGGTCGCGAGGCCGGGCCCACACCCGGCGCACGGAGCGGACCGACCCGTGGGGCGATCCGTCTGCGCGGTTCGTCGTGTTCCCGTACCGTAGCGGATGATCGATCATTGCTCAAACATCCTGAGAAGACCCGGAGTCGAGATGCCCTCCCTCCCCACCCCCGCCCACCCGGAGCCACCGGACAAGGCTCCGCCCCCGAACCGCACGCCCCTGAACCGCGTTCCCTCGAACCACGCGCCCCTGAACCGCGCACCCCTGCACGAGCAGGTCCGGCGCTTCCTGCTGGACGGCCTGGTCGCCGGCCGCTGGGAGCCCGGGGACCGGATCGTGGAACGCAGGATCGCCCTGGAGCTCGGCATCAGCCAGGCCCCGGTGCGCGAGGCCCTGCGCGAGCTGGAGACGATGGAACTGGTCCGCTCCGCGCCCAACCGGGGGGTCACGGTCAGGGAGTTGTCCCTCGAACGGCTCCGGGACGTCTACCTGGTGCGGGCCGCGCTGGAGCGCCGGGCCGCGGAGCTGGCGGCCCGGCGCATGGCCGGCGAGGTCGGCGCCCTGGAGCGACACCTGGCCGCGATGACACGGGCCGCCGAGCGGGCCGACCTGGAGGCGCAGATCACCCACGCGGTCGCCTTCCACCGGACGCTCGTGCACGCCTGCGGCAACCCGGTCCTGGTCCGGCACTGGGAGTGGCTGGGCGTGGAGGCGTGGACCCGCCTGTCCCTGCGCTGGCTGCGCACGGAGCCGCACGAGAACGTGGAGGACCACCAGGCGATCGTCGACGGCCTGCGCCGCCGGGACCCTTACATCGGGCGCCTGATGGAGCTGCACGTCATGGAGTACGCCGCACAGCCCACGGCCGAAAAATGATCGATCATTGAAAATTACTCACCAGTAAGCGTTGACCCATCCCCTCCACCCCTCCTAGCTTCTGCAATGAGAAAAAACCTTTCCGAACTCCGGAATACGCGAGGGCTCGTCGACGGAAGTCGGCCGATCCGACCCACAGGACCGGCCGCCAGGGGCACGGCGCCGTGATCACGGCCGCCCCTGATGCCACCCGAGTCGAGGAGGGACTGACCCCATGTCCCCGAAACACCAGCTGGACCAGTTGCCGGAGCCGGACCCCCAGGAAGTGGCCGAGTGGCTGGCCTCCGTGGACGGCGCCCTGCGCGCCGTGGGCCCGGAACGCACCGGACGGCTGCTGCGCCGGGTGGTCGACCACGCCCGGCGGTCGGGCGCGCCGCTCCCGCACCTGGCGACCACTCCGTACGTGAACACCATCCCGACCGCCGCCGAACCGCCCTACCCCGGCGACGAGGCGATGGAGGCGCGGATCACCGCGTGGAACCGCTGGAACGCGGCCGTCATGGTCACCCGCGGCAACGAACGCGGCGGCCTGGGCGGCCACATGGCCACCTACGCCTCCGCGGCCTGGCTGTACGAGGTGGGCTTCCAGCACTTCTTCAAGGGCAAGGACGCCGGGGACGCGGCCGGTTCGGGCGACCAGCTGTACGTCCAGGGCCACGCCTCCCCCGGCATCTACGCCCGCGCCTTCCTGGAGGGGCGGCTCGGCGAGTTCGAGCTGGACCGCTTCCGGATGGAGGCGAAAGGCGGCGGCCTGCCGTCGTACCCGCACCCCCGCCGCCTGCCGTGGCTGTGGGAGTTCCCGACCGTCTCCATGGGCCTGGGCCCGCTCTCCGCCGTCTACCAGGCGCGGTTCAACCGCTACCTGACCCACCGCGGCATCAAGGACACCTCCGGCTCGCACGTGTGGGCCTTCCTCGGCGACGGCGAGATGGACGAGCCCGAGTCGACCGCGGCCCTCGCGCTCGCCGCCCGCGAAGAGCTGGACAACCTCACCTTCGTGATCAACTGCAACCTCCAGCGCCTGGACGGCCCGGTCCGCGGCAACTTCAAGATCATGCAGGAGCTGGAGGCGCAGTTCCGGGCGGCCGGCTGGAACGTGGTCAAGGTGCCGTGGGGCGTGGAGTGGGACGGGCTGCTCGCCGCGGACTCCGAGGGGCTGCTGCTGGCCGCGCTGGACACGCTGCCGGACGGGCAGTTGCAGACGTTCGCCGCGCGCGACGGCGCCTACATCCGCGAGCGCCTGTTCGCCGGGCCGCTCGCGGCGCTGGCCGCGCCGTACTCCGACGCCGACCTGGCGCGGATCGTGGGCACCTCGCGCGGCGGCCACGAACCGCGCAAGGTGTACGCCGCGTACCGGGCGGCGCTCGCCCACCAGGGCGCCCCGACGGTGATCCTGGCCCAGACGGTCAAGGGCTGGACGCTGGGTCCGGGCTTCGAGTCCCGCAACGCCAACCACCAGATGAAGAAGCTCTCCGGCAAGGAGTTCCGCGCCATGCGGGACCTGCTGGAGCTGCCCATCCCGGACTCCCGTCTGGGCGAGGGCCTGGTCCCCTACGCCCACCCCGGCCCCGACTCCGACGAGGTCGCCTACCTGCGCGAACGCCGCCGCGCCCTGGGCGGCCCGACGCCCGAACGGCGGGTCCGGCACCGCCCGCTGCCCCCGCCCGCGGACAAGCCGTTCGCCGCGCTCGCCCAGGGCTCGGGCACCCAGGAGATCGCGACGACGATGGCCTTCGTCCGCCTGGTCAAGGACCTGATGCGGGACAAGGAGACGGGCCCGCGCTGGGTCCCCGTCGTCCCGGACGAGGCCCGCACCTTCGGCATGGAGTCGCTGTTCCCCTCCGCGGGGATCTACTCGCCGAAGGGCCAGACCTACGAACCGGTCGACCGCGACCAGCTCCTCTACTACAAGGAGAGCACCAGCGGCCAGATCCTCAACGAGGGCATCACCGAGGCCGGTTCGCTGGCCTCCTTCACGGCCGCCGCCACCTCGTACGCCACGCACGGCGAGCCGATGATCCCGTTCTACATCTTCTACTCGATGTTCGGCTGGCAGCGCACGGGCGACCAGTTCTGGGCGCTGGCCGACCAGCTCGGCCGCGGTTTCGTGGTCGGCGCCACCGCGGGCCGCACCACGATGACCGGCGAGGGCCTCCAGCACGCCGACGGCCACTCCCACCTCATCGCCTCCACCAACCCGGCCTGTCTGCCGTACGATCCCGCGTTCGCCTACGAGGTGGCGGTGATCGTGAAGGACGGTCTGCGCCGGATGTACGGCGAGGCCGCCGAGGACGTCTTCTACTACCTGACCGTCTACAACGAGCCCAAGGCGCAGCCGGCGATGCCCGCCGTCGAGGGCATCGAGGACGCCATCGTGCGCGGCCTGTACCGCTACCGGGAGTCCGGCCTCACCGACCCGGCGGCGCCCCGCGTCCAGCTGCTGGCCTCCGGTACGGCGATCCACTGGATCCTGGAGGCCCAGCGCCTGCTCGCGGAGGACTGGCAGGTGGCCGCCGACGTCTGGTCGGCTCCGTCCTGGACGCTGCTGCGCCGCGAGGCCATGGAGGCGGAGCGCGCCGGCCGCGTCCCGTACGTGACGGAGGCCCTCGGCCGCGGCTCCGGACCGGTCGTGGCGGTCTCCGACTGGATGCGCGCCGTCCCCGACCAGATCGCGCCGTGGGTTCCGCGCCGGTGGACCTCGCTGGGCACCGACGGGTTCGGCCTGTCCGACAGCCGCGCCCACGCCCGCCGGCACTTCGGCGTCGACGCCGAGTCCATCGTCGTCCACACCCTGCGCACGCTGGCGGCCGACGGCGCCGTCGACCCCGGCCTGCCGTCCCGCGCCGCGGCCCACTACGGCCTGCCCGCCTCCGGCGAGCCGGTCGCCGGGGACCCCGGGGCCGCCGGGGCCGCCGGGAACACCGGCACGGCGGACACCGACGTCTACGCCGGCCCGCTGGTGCGCCGGCTCGCCCGGGACAGCGGCGTGGACCTGTCCGCCGTCCGGGGCAGCGGCATCGGAGGCCGCGTCCGCAAACAGGACGTCCTCACCGCGCAGCGGGGCCGGTAGGGACCGGGCCGCCCTCGGGTCTCCGGCGGGCCCGGGGGCGGTGTCCCCCTCATGGTCCACACGCGGGCCGACCGGGATCAGGCGCGGGCGGGGAACGGGCCTGCCGTCGGCTGCGGCCCACGCGGAGATCTCCTCGAAGCCGGCGGCCTGCGAACCCATGACCGCGTACACGGGCCGGCGTTCTCCACCGAGGGGGCGGCAGACGAGCCGGGCTGTACGCCGGGAACAGTGCACATACAGGTTCTCACCTGCGGAAACGTGGTTCGGAAGAAGCCGGTCGCCACGCCATCGCCACACCCCGCGGAGGGGTGCGCTTCGCCGCCACTTCTAGGCGGCGGCCTCGTCATCATCGTCGAACACTTCGTCCGGGATCACAACGCCCTCGGTGTCCTCGTAGTAGACCGTCTCAAGGGCCTTCCTGTCCCGCGCCGCCGCGCCCTTCACCTGATGGCGGTACACCTCCCAGAGCTCATCCCGAGTCGCGTGGCCCATGTAGAACTGGACGGTCGACTCGGATACGCCCTGATCAAGGGCATGCGAGGCGAACGAGTGCCGCAGGTCGTGGAAGCGGAAGTCTTCGGGCAGACCCGCTGCGACGAGCGCCCGCTTGAACGTCTTGTAGAAGGCGTTCCGGCGGATCACGTTCCCTCGCGAGGAGCGGAACAGGATCTCCCTCCCCTCCGTGTCCACCAGGACGGACTGACTGTCCAGGTGATCGAGCAGCGCACGGTGCACGAAGCCCGGGAGCGGCACCTCGCGGTTCTGGCTGGTCTTCGTCTTGGTGTAGTTGACGAGCTGGGGCTGCTTGTGCTTCAGCACGATGACCTGCCGCTTGACGGTCAGCGTGCCGGCCGCGAAGTCGATGGCGTCCCGGCACAGCCCGAACGCCTCACCTGAGCGGAGCCCGCACCCCACGCCCACCATGATCAGCGCGCGGTTGTGCTCGGGCATCGCCTTGTACAGCGCCCACACTTGCTCGCGGGTCGCGGGCACCACTCGCCTGCGGGTGATCTCGGGCAGCGCGATGTCCACGCACGGCGAGAACGGGATGATGCGCTTGCGCACGGCCGAGTTGATGCAGGCGCGGAACGTCTTGTAGATCAGGTGCACCGTGCGGGGCTTCAGCCCCTGGGCGACGAGTACGCCGTCGATCCACCGTTGCACGTGCAGCGGTTCTATCCGGTGCAGGAGCGCCCCGCCGAAGGCCGGCTGTATGTGCTTCCTCATGTTCATCTCGTAGGACTCCTGCGTCCCGGGCTTGCGCTCCCGGCGGAGCCACTCCTCCGAGTACTCCAGGAACGTCATCCGCAGGAACTTGGGCCGCACTGCGATGCCCTTGTCCTTGGCGTCCAGCACCTTCCGCTCGTACGCCTGGGCGTCGCCCTTCTTGGCGAACGTCATGTCGGCCGGATCACCGTTGGCGTCACGGACACGGGCTGTCCAACCGTGCGTGCAATTAAGCCGTTCACACTGGCATTTGGCCTTGCATGGGCACCGATCGGGGTTCTTGTGTCTGCACCGGTCGGCGCACAGGCAGGGGCACTTGCAGCGCTTGCTTACGGACATGTCACCTTCCTTTCTTGATCGTTTGGGCACCGGCAGGGTGCCGGTCTCACATGGACTGCCGGTCCAGCCACCGTTCGAGGTCGGCAGGCCGGCATCGGAGCTGGTTGCCGATGCGGCGGAACGGGATTTCGACACGCCGCCAGTTGCCGTAGACCCAGCTCTTGGGCCTGTCGAGGTAGGCGGCCACCTCTTCGAGAGTCAGGAGCTTGGTCAACGCTCGGCGCCTCCGCGCTCGCTGCGCAGCTCCCTCAGGCTCCGCCGTGCGAGGGCGGCGGACGCGAGCGCGCGCTCCCTGCCGTCGTGCAGTCTTTGGATGGCGTCGAGGACCAGCTCCATGCGCCTGCCGTCATCAGCGCCCGTGGGGAACTCGACCTTGAGCGCCTCACCGATCTCGACGAGCGCCTCCGAGAGGCTGGTCGGTTCTGCGCGGCGAGGAGCGGCTCGGCCGGCCGCTCGCGTGACTCGGCACTCCTGACCCGATACGCCAAGCACCCATCCCCAGCCGTTCGCCAGGGCCTTTTCGCTGTACGTCAAGCCACCGCCCCGACGTAGTACGCCCGGGACCGGGAGGTGAGGTGCCACATCCCGTAGTCGCACTGGTAGTAGCGGTTTTCCCGGTAGATGCCACGACGGTTTCCCTTGCGGTCGGCCACGCGGTCCCTCTTCGCCTGCGCCCGGCCCAGGGCCTTGGCGGCGGTCCTCTCGTCGTCGTAGCCGCGATCCTTGCCGCAGCCGCACTTGCTGAAGGCGACTGTCCTGATGGTCATGCTGGTCTCACTTCCTGAATCGGTCACACGGGCAGGTGGGTAGCTGGCAGGGGCCCCGTGCTGCGCTGGCTGCTGAGTGGGTGAAGGGGGCGTGGCCGCACTCGGGGTGGAGGCAGTACCCCTTCCACCCCCGCTTGCCGTCGATGTTGGCGAGCATCACGCCTGGACTGCTGAGTCGCACGAGGCGACCAGTGCCGCCGAACGCCATCTTCGAAGCGAAGGCGCGGGCCTCGGCCTCGTTGCCGAAGGGGGCGAAGTTCAATCCGCGGCGGCCGTCCGCCCAGGTGTGGACGAGGGCCACCCAGTCGCGCATCTGCAAGATGTCGGCGACTTCCTTGATGACGGCCTTGGCCATCTGGTCGGCGCTGTTGAAGTCCGGTGACTCCAACAGCGCCTTGACCGCTTCGACCTCCTCTTTCCGAGGGGTCAGCCGCACACGGCCACCTTCGCGTGCCCGAGCACGGTCACAGGGAAGGCGAAGAACAGGCTCGTGACGGGGGCGCCGACGCCGGTCACGAGGAACTCGTCCTCTCCCGCCTTTACCGCCGTGTCGCCTTCAGCGTCGGTGAACACCGCGCCCACGGGGAGCGTGCGCAGCCCAGCGGCATTGTTGAACGTGGTAGCCATGGGGGTTTCCTCCCTTTCGTCATGTACAACTTACCCTTTCAGGGGATCACGTTCAAGTAGCCCCATCGCGTCCGCGTACGTCGCGAGCTGCTGCCTCAACCGCATGGGGTGGCCGTCGTTGACCAACGTGGCGTTGAAGTCATAGCCGACGAGGGCGTTCTCGCTGATGTGCCCGGACTCCCGGATCGGCGGCTCGCCGGGCCGCACGATCTCGACTACGACTCCCCCGCGCCGCCTGATCTCGTCCGCCTCGTTCGGGAACCGGACATCGGTGATCACGGTGGGCCCCCACGTCTCGTAGTCCCTAAACAGGGCCTCCACCCATACGTCCTGCCCGAGGACTTGGCGGCCGGCGTCCGTGCCGCACCGCTGGAAGTAGGACCGCAGGAGCGGGCTACCGGCCTTCGCCCTCTCCCATCCGTACTCGTCGACGATCAACCGCAGCGGCCTCTGCCACTCGGTCCGCACCGGATCGCTGACGAGCGGGTTGAGCGCGTACAGGAACTCGCGCACCTTGTCGGCGAAGGCCCTACGCTGCCAGTCGAACTCGTACGTGAGCGCCTCGGCCGCCGTGTCCTTGCCCGCGCGGGCGGCGCCGGCCAGCCCGATCAACGGCGGGTTCGTCTTCTCCGTGCCGCTCGACTCGCCAGGCGTCCATGTGACTGCCTCGACGACCCTGGTGTGCCGACGACCCCAGCCTCGCGCGGCGGCGGAAGCACCCGCCCCTGCGATGGCGTCATGGAGGCTGTACGCCTCCGTCTTGTGCTCGATGTACGGCAGTTCCTCGCCGGTCGCATCGCAGCGGAGCAGGATGCAGTGCCGGGGCCCGGCCGGCTTCTCTCCGGACGCAGCCGCGGGCACCTCGGGCTCGGCGTCGGGGTCGGGGAGCATGCCCGGTTCTGCCTCAGGCAGCGGAGCGGACTTCCGCACCATCGCCTGCTGTCGGTCGCCCTTCAGCGCGGGCGCCCACCAGATCTGCGTCCCGAACGCGCACGTGAGCACCGCGCTGCCGGTCTCCACGTCCCGCAGCTCGTACTTGCCTCCGCCTGCGTTCCGGATCGTCACGGTGGTGTCCTCTGTGGGGGCCGTCGACCGCTTGCCGCCCTTGCCGCCGTAGCGGATGCGCAGATCTTCGTTGCCGGTGCGCACGCCGGGGACCAGGCGGAGCGGCATGTTCTGCCAGTCGTCGGCCTTCGGCTCTTCGGCGGGCTCGATCGTTCCCGAGCCGGGGAAGAGCGTGGTCCAGGTCGACCGCGCGGCGGGATCGGTGCCTTCGGGGCCGACGAAGACGCGCCACGCCTTCGCCTTCACTCCGTTGCGCTGGGCGGTCACCTCCTTCGGCTGGGCCAGGAGGACGCCGACACGTGTCACGTCGTGGCCTCGGGTGTCCGTACCTGTGGCCTTCACGTAGTCGCCGACGCGCAGGCCGGCGAGGGCAGTCTTCAGGTCAGTCATGTTGGTGTCCTTTCGAGTGGTGGGTTCGCCTTCGTGGCTGTCGATCAGCCGGTACAGGCCGGGGGCGTGCACGCGCATCTCGCACACGTCGCAGTCGCATTCGTGCAGGCAGATGCGGCACAGGGTGTTATCGCAGTACGGGCCGGGGCCGTGCCACGAGTGGGAAGGGTCAGGGTCGGGGCACCCCCAGGAGGCACAGCTCCGGTCTTTGCCCCAGGTCGGGTAGATGATGTGCTCACGGCGGCCGAGCGGCCCGTGAACGAGGGCTTCACCGGGACAGCCGAAGCGGGACTGCTCCGCGGTTTCCTCGCTCCGGAACACGGCCCGGCACCGGGTGCACTGGAGGCGGTTCTCCGGGCGGCGCCGCAGGGTGTGTTTCACGGGCGGCTCACACGCGCGGGTGTCGGACGCGCACCCGCAGGCGCGGGCGACGGTTCCGGCAGGGCTTCGAGGTATCCGCCCGGAGGGCCGGGCAGTCGTAGCCCCAGCACTCACACACCATGAACTCACCCCAGGTGCCGCCATACCCGCACCGCTCGCAGACGGCCCACTCTCGTACTCCGGCACGCACCCCTCGCTCGTCGTGGCAGCGGGGACATCTGAGGTGGCCGACCGCGCTCATCAGGCAGCCTCCGTCAGTCCGTATCGGGCGCGGTCGGCACCCGGCAGGGTGGTTGGTGAGCGCCAGGCGAGCGGCTCGTGCTGGTTCCGCAGGTCGTAGGAGGTCAGGTGCTCGGCCGCTTCGTTCCGGCCTGCCGCCATGCTGTGCCGCAGCACTTCGCCGAGCAGCTCGTTCGGGACGACGCCGTAGGGGTCGCCGACCCACTTCATCTCGTGCCGGAAGTCGATGCTCGGCTGTGCCTGCCAGATGTGGACTGCCGCTCGGCCGCCGCCCCACAGAACAGTGACGTGGAACGTGCTGTTCGTGAAGAACCTGGCATCCTCGGCGTTGAGGCCCACTGCTCCGTGAGTAGCCGCCATCACAGAACCTCGGCCGGGTAGGGCATGCCCAGAGCCATGGCGGTTGCGAAGTCGAAAGCTGCTTCCCTCAGGTCGAGCAGCGGAGGAAGCTCCTGCTCGTAGTCCGGGGGGGCATCACAGTATTCGCGGTCGGCTTCCAGCATGCGGCGCAGGGAGGCGGCCGGCGTGGGTATCCGCACGAGCGTCCCGTTCTCATCGACCAGCCATATCTGGTCTGCCCCCAGATCAAGCGACTCGGGGTGACGAACGTGCCCGTAGTCACAGGTGAAGGTGCCGTCTGGCTCGGCGGCCAGGTGCCTGCTGCACGACAGGCACAGGATCGGATACATGGGTTACCTTTCTCTTACTGGGCTGACGTGTTCATTGGCTGGCATCGTCAGGCGGCGGACACCGCTCCGCCGCGACCCCGACTCACCACCGGGGTTTCGCCCACGAGCCGCCCCTCCCCATCTCTCGTGGGGAGGGGCGTCACGCTTTTCTCAGGAGCTGGTCAGGTAGCCATCGCGGCACTCGACGTACGAGGTATCGCCGACCTGGGCCCAGCAGTCCTTGTGTCCGTCCAGGTCGCCCCAGAATTCGCGTCCGGCCTGGCGCTGCTCGTCTTCGAACGAAACGGCGGGCGGGGTGACGGGGGCGCTGGCGTGTGCGATGAGGGCGGCGCCCGCGAACGGGGTCACGGCCCAGACGAAGGCGGCCACGACGAGACCGCGCTTGGAGATGGTCACGGTGTTCCTCTCAGCTGAAGACTTCGAGGACTTCGGTGTCCTCGACGGACTCGAAGTGCAGGTCGGCCGAGTCCCATTCGTCGTGGTTCTCGTCGAGCCAGTCACGGAGTCCGTCCTCGTCGAAAATGTCGCCGTCGTCGTCGAGGTACTCCTCGGGCACGTCGAGCTCGACCATGACGTCAGCCTCTGTGATCTGCTGGACGCGGAAGTGGACTTCCTTCTTCATTCGGCATCCTCCGTCACCACGCTGGTCAGCCAGCCGCCGTCGATCTCCCAGTGGAATCCGGGCCGCACGAGGCCATCGCGCGGGTACACATTGCGTCCGCAGTCGGCGCACTCGTACGGCCCGTAGCCGACACTGCGGATAGGGCCGCTGCACTCGACGCAGCGGACGACGTTCGTGGGCGGTGCGGTGGTCACGCTCATCAGAAAACGACCTTCCCGAAGCATGCGAGCTGGACGAGTTGATCGGCCGCGTCCGCGTCGATGTGTGTCGTGTCGATGCCGTCCTCCTCGGTGCGGCCGGTCCAGGCCCTCACGGCAGAGCGGCGCGCGGCGGCTCCGATGTAGAGGCCGGCGTCCCCGGCGAGCATCCGTATGTACGCCTTCCGCAGGTCTCGGGCGCTGATGTGGTGGGGGCGCTCACCCTCGGGTACGAAGGTGGCGATCGTGTCCGCGGTGGCCGTGTCGAAGTCTTCCTTCGTGGGCGGCACGGCCCAGTAGGTCACGCCGCCGTATGCGGCGGTCGTGATGATGTCGGTCAGGTTCTCGTCGGTCACGGCCTGGGCGACGGTTTCAGCCCAGGTTCCGAGGCGTTGAGTGATGGGCATGGGCTCGGCGAATAGGGTTGACATGTTTCGCTTTCGTGCAATGCGGCTGGCATCGTTCAGGCGACGGGCACCACCCCGTCGCGACACCCCCCTTCGAGGGTGTTTCGCCGTGTTCAGTCGTTCAGGGCTCGGTCCAGGACCGGCCAGTACCAGGGGCATTCCGAGTCGGGGAACCCGTATCTCTTGCCCCAGTCGCGGCGGGCTTGGGCGGCACACCGTTCGCACATGAAGGCCATGCCGAGCGGCCCCGTGGCCAGCGGGCCACGGCTCGCGAGGTGAGGGCCGCAACCGGCGCACACGCCGCCGCCGCGTACGTGGGCGTAGGCGATGACCTTCGCCCCGGTGAAAGGTGAGGTGGACAGCACGATCGCGTGCCCCTGCTCTTCGGCCAGGTCGTGGGCGCGCTGGAAGGCATCGCGGTAGTCGTAGCCGTAGTGTGTCGAGTCGAGCTCGAACAGCTCGGGGCAGCGGAGAGCATGGTCCAGGGCCTGCTCGTCCTTGCACACGAGCACGTCGTACTTCCAGCTCACTGGGCGCTCACCTCGTTGATCAGCGCCAGGATCTTGGCGGGAAGCGGGGCGTGGACGACGCACTCTGACTTGCCGCAGGGGCGGCCAAGGGCGGCAACGTGGACTCGGTGAGCGTCCAGCGCGGCCGTCAGCCAGTCGTCGGTGACGTACTCCGGGCGGACTTCAACCCAGCGGGCCCGAGCCCTTTCGATGTCGCGCACCTCGTAGTTGGACGAGGCGCCGTGATGGCGAATCAGGTCGATCCAGGAAGCCCGTGCGCGGTCGTACGCGGCGCGGGAGTGGTTGTAGCCGGACGCGGGATCGATGTCGTCGATGGCGACACCGGATTCCAGGCAGAGCGCTATCCGGGCGTCCGCCAGCGAGGTTCTACGGTCGATGCTCGGCTCGTTGGCGACGCTGTACAAGAGCAGTGTTGAGCGGTGCATAGTAGCTTTCAGGCAGGGGCCGCCCCGCCCGGAGACAGGGCGGCCCGTTGGGAGAAAAGATCAGCGGAAGTTGCGCCAGCCGGGCCGGAACCAGCCGACCATCAAGGCGCGGCCGTCGTGGTCCGTGAAGACCAGGCGCTCGGCACCGCTGGAAAAGAGGAAGCGCAGCGGCGGGCGGCCGAGGTCCCAGGCGTCTTCCCAGCCGGGATGCCGGTAGCAGATTCCTACGGGCACCCCGTCGTCCTGGCCGTTGTGCGTCACCACGCCCTTGAGCGTGGCCGTCATGCCGCGAGCGCCTGACGCCGGCCGGAACCGACACGGGTCCCCGTGCCGAGGTCCGCGCGCTTCCCGGCCTCGTTGCCCGCGCCCCAGCCCGAACCGCGGAGCTTGCGCTCGGGGGTCTTGCCGAGCTTCCGGTACTTGCGGTCACGCTCGGCGATGCACAGGGACTTCCGGTCCGCCAGGACCAGGGCGACGGACTGACCGGAGGTGGCCTCGAACTCAGCCGCAGCAGTGTCCTCGGCCTGCTTCAGCCGCTGGTAGACGGCGTACGCGAACCCTGCGAGCCAGGTCTTCCGGTAGCTCGTGGTGGACTCTCCGGGCAGGGGGCGGCTCTGGCGCATGCCGTTGAAAGCCTGGAGGAGGAGGCTGGTGTAGAGGAGCTCGATGCGGTCCAGGTCCGATTCGAAGGCGAAGATGTCGACCGCCTTTACGATCTTGCTCGTCTCCTGGTCGTAAACGCGGGTGAGGACAGTGGTCGCGCCGAGGGCGGCAGCGATGTAGCTGAGAAGCTGCTGACGGTCCTTGGCGTACGTGCCCACAATCTTGATCAGCCGGTTGTTCGGCTTGTCGGCCTTCGGCTTGGCGGCCGACAGCATCGTCTGCTCGATGCCGTACTTCGCCATCAGTTCAGCCGCCTTGGCGAAGTAGGTCTGGGCTTCTTCCGGGGAAGCGGCCGGGTCCTCGGCCTTCGCGAGGATGGCACGGATCTTGGTGAGGGTCTTGTCGTTGGCCTGAGTGGACATGTGAATTCCTTCGTGTTCAATGTGGCTGGCAATGTCGGCGAATCGCCGACTCGTCAGGCAGCGGGCACCACCCCGCCACGACCTCCTTTCCGGAGGTTTCGCCATCTACTTTTCGAGCTCTATGTGCATCAGGTTTCTGATCCAGAATCCAATGTCGGAGTACGCCTTTGCGTACCCGCTAACCGCATCGGCGCTCTGCGCTATATACGTGCGCGCTTCTCCTGTGGCCTCGTGGAACTCCCCACTGAGACGTTCAAACTGGGCCAGTTCTTCCGCTTGACGACGGATTACGGCAGTGAGCACAGCGGCACCGGAGACGACTACGAACTCAATCGCCTTGCCACTTCCGGCGACTTCTTCCTGAGCTGCGGCGAGACGCTTTCGAGCGTCCCGCATCGCCGCAGCCTCACCCCGCCATTCTTCGATCGACAATGCGACACCTACCAGCCCCCGCCCGTGCTTCTCGAAAAACCGGCGGTGCCGGTTTTCCATGGCGATGGCGCCATTTTCCAGACGCTCCATTTCGAGACGCAGTGCGCGTTCTATTTCGTCCCCGTAGCGCCCTACGAGCATGGCGCAGTTGAGGGCGTACGTGTCCTGATCCATGTGACCTCCTATCCCCGGGGCCGCGAGCATTAGCCCGCGACGACTTCCGCGTCCTCGATAACTTCGGCGTTCTCCTCCAACCCGTCCGCCTCGTCGACCTTGTGGAACTCCAGCCACATTTCACCGGCAGCCGGGCGTCCGGCCGCAGCCAGGAGAGCGGCGAGCGCTTCGACTTCGGCGCACTTGAAACCGCCTGCCTGGTCTGCCGCAAGGTCGGAGTTGTCGAAGAGCTCGGCGAACTCCGCCACCGCGTGATTCATCGCGCGGTGAGCCAGCGCGGTCACCTTGGCCTGCACAATGGCGTTCGCCGCCTTTTCCCGCTCGGCTTCCACCTTCGCCTCAAGTGCGTCGATATCGTCGAGCGCCTTGTAAAAGGCGTCCAATGCCAAGTACGAGAACTCGTTCCGCAGCTTCCGACGCTCGTTCCAGTCCGTGAAGAAGGGAATGCGCATTGTGTGCCTTTCATGTGGGCTTCTCTGCGTTGCCTCGGCTGGCATCGTCAGCACCCGGACACCACTCCGGGTGGACACCCCTCCCCCCACCGCCGGATTGCAGCAGGGAGGGGTGTTTCGCCACCGCCGCACCGTTGACTCAGGTAGGGCGGTTTACGCGTTTACCGGCGGACCGGCTGCCCGTTGTGTTCCCACACGTAATAAGAGCCGAAGGAGGAGGGAACGGCCCGCAGGTAGGCGAGGGCACTACCTGACCCATCCGACACCGTGAGCGTTATCGGCTTGCGTGACTCAGCATCCGCGCCGATACGGAAGCCTGTTTCGACGTTGCGCACGTAATCCCGCATTTCATATTCACCGAGCAGCTCCGGCGTGGTCCGCTCCTCAGCGGAAATCCACGCTTCCGACTCATAGGACCGCCCGTCATGCCGGATTCGCACGGGCACCCAACGCGGCCCCACAATCCAGGAAAGCGGGTTTTCAGACATGGGCATATGACCTCTTCTGCGTGTTGATTGGCTGGCAATGTCGGCGAATGCCGACTCGTCAGGCGACGGGCACCACCCCGTCGCGACACCCCCTTTCGGGGGTGTTTCGCCATGTTCAAGTAAGCCGTTCAGGCCCGAGCAAGGTCACGGTTGTGCGTGACCTCCTGGACGTGGATTCCGTGCGGGTGCATCACCCCGCAGTCGTCCTTTCCGCACGGGCACTCGTCCCGCAGCATCTCGGCGTGCATCTCCGCACAGCCCTGGGCGTACTGCCAGGCCGACCACAACGAGTCAAACCCCGACTCGGCGCCCTTCTCGTACCCCTCGGCCTGCGTCACCCGGACGCGGCCGGACGCTTCGGCCTTGACCTCCCAGAGCCCCAGGAGATCGGACGCCTCGTTCCAGACGCGCACCTCGTGCGCAGGCTCGCACTCGCCCTCGAAGGAGCACTCCCGACCATCGCAGTAGCCGGTGAAGCAGTGGTCCGACGAGGCGGGGTCGCACTGCTCCCACTCATCGCGGGGGCAGCCGTCGCAGTACCGCGCATCCATGATCATCCGTCCACAGCAGTCGCACTCGTGGTAACCACGGATGCGCGCCTCGGACTCGTCTTCGAGCAGCTCCCACCCTTCGGGCACGAAGGCGTTCACGTCCTCCGGCTCCTCGGACAGGAACTCCTGCACGTAGTCGGTCTGGTCGTCCGTCCCGATGATCAGCATGAGGAAGTAGTTCGCTTCCTGGGGAGAGACGATCTTCGCGCTCATGTTGCCTCTTCTCGTGTTCGTTGGCTGGCAGCGTCGGGGCTCACCGACTCGTCAGGCGACAGGCACCACCCCGTCGCGACGCCCGGCGTCGGGCGTTTCGCCATGGCGGAGGACAGGCCGGCCGCGGGCAGACCTGTCCCCCAGACCCCGCTACGAGCGGGAACGTGAGCCGTTCATGCGCCGCCCTCCCCTCTCTCGCGGGAGGGCGGCCTGGCGTTATGTTCAACTAAGCCGTTCAGGGCCTAGGAGTCGGCGTCGTCACCCAGCAGGGAGCGCAAAGCATCCCGCAAGTCCGCGTGCTCCCGAGCAACACGGTTCGCGCGCTGGCGCTCCCACTCGTGCTCGCTGATCCAGTGCGCGACCTCATCCCGGAGGACACCTTCACGCACCTGCTGACTCGCCCGATTCTCGGCAAGGTTCTGACGCAGGACCTCGATTGTCGCCAACGCTTCATCACGCTCGTCCCTGTACTGGCAGGCGAGGTCCGCATGCTTCGCAAGATTCTCGGCCAGCGACGCCAGCGACACGTTCTCCTTTTCAAAGGCGGCAACCTTGCCCTTCAACTCGGATATGCGGGCGGCCTGTTCGTCCACGATCCGGAAGTGCTCGGCCTTCATATCGCGGGCCAACTTCTCAAGATCAGCACTCCAGTTCCGCTCCACCTGCACTTCACGCCGTGCCGCGTCCAACTCACGCTGAACGGCGAACAGGCGCTCCGAGAGGCGGTCGACATGCTCCGCCAGGTCCCCGCGACACTCACCATCCGTAGCCTTCTTCAGGCTCACGCCGGTAACCGCCTGCAACGTGCTGGACATGTGTCCCCTTTCAGATAGGCCGGGCCACGCCGGCCTGCTGATACACCCCACCTGTTGATGGAGCGCTGGCACCCCACCGACCGGAGCCGGTGAGGTCTCAGCGCGCCACCAGGCTTCGGCCTGGTGGGCGCAGCACGTTTGGTTTAGGCAATGTGTCGGGCACGGAGTTCTGCCGCAGTCGCGGCCCTCGCGCACCGTCGCGTTCTTCTATTTCGCAGCCCACCCACCCCACATGGAGGCACTCGGGTGGTGACGGGCGCTTTCGCGCTCCAGTCCGCTGCGCATATTCGCGTTCGCTGTTGAGTTCTCAAGCTACGGCAGCTTGCTTTCTACTCACCGCCCCGCAGGGCAGCTTTTGTCCGCGCCTACCAAGTCTTTCCCCTGGCGAGTCACTGCACTTCCGGCCGCAATTTCTTGCCGCCCTGCCCGAGTCCTGCCCAGGTAGTCAGCCACCTGGAAGGGGGCCCGCCGATCACCCGGCGGTGGTGCACCCGTGGCCCGGATGCTGGCGTATCGGTCACCCGTTCGGCCCGTGGGCCTCCCGGCGGCTCGACCCTAGCGGATCTTCGCCTCTTGTCCAACTTAGCCTTTCGGCGTCGAGTGAAGCGACCCAACTGTCCTTGCGGTCTGCGGTTTTCGCTTCGGCCTGGACCGTATCAGGTCCGTTCGGCCTGTGCAAGTTAGCCTTTCGGCTGCCCTGCTTGGCCTTCCCCGACCCCTTGCGGAGTGCGGTTCCGGCCGTGGTTCAGACCGTAGCAGGTCCGATCCGCTTCGTTCAAGTTAGCCGTTCCGGCTCACTCTCACTGTCCCGCCCGACCACTCCTCGGCCTGTCGATTCCCGCCCCCTTCGCAGGTGGCTCGTGCGTATCCCGCCGTGCTGGCTTCGTTTCCGACCGGCCGCTTCGGTGCGTCCGTCGCGGTGACGTTGACGAGATTGGCTTAGTTGAACGGGCCGCGCAAGCCCCGAGTCCGTGATGTCCGAATAGTCTTCCGCAACATCCACTCTTGTCCTGGTTTCTCCCGCCCGGAATGTCCGCCTTCCGTCAAGCAGGCAGGCGACGGATGCGGCGCGCACGTTCCTCAGCCTCGCGCGTCGCGCGCACGGGAAATGTCCACTTCATCACGCTCGCGACAATCACCCAAGCAGGCGAAGAGGGTGGGGTATGCCCCCTTCGGCGACAGCTCCCGGACCGCCACGTCTTAGCCGCTCGGATTGTGCCACGGTTCCGGGGTCGATCAGCCGACGCCGAATGGCCTCTCACCTGCGGAAATAGGGCATTCTCGCTGCGCGGGAATGGCCCTCACCCCGCCTTAGCCCTGCACGCGGAGCGCTTCCCGCACCTTGTCCAGCCCGGCGGTCCGGATGAGCGGTGCGGTGCCGACGCGGTACCCCGCCGGGCCGAGGTCGATCACGGGCACGGGGTAGGAGCCGGACTTGACCCTGCGACGCCCTCCTTCGCGGTCCAGCCCGAGAATCTCGGATGCCTTGTCCAGCGTGACCGACGGGGGGAGTTCGTAGTCCGGCGCGGCGCTGTTCTCGTCACCCCGCACGGTGAGCACGAGGTCGTCTAGCGGGTCCACGCCGGCTCCCACTGTGGGCTGGCCATCGCTCGTCGTCATGACTCCAGGCTAGTGACGGAGTGGGGACTCCTCGTTGCTTTCGGTGAACTTCTGCGCGCTGCGTTCGTCGGCGGCCAACAGGGCACGACGCAGTTCCTCCACGTCCTGGTAGGCGATTTCCCAGCCGACGACGGGTTCCGTCTGCCAGTCCTCGGGAGGCCACACGACCCACGGCCCGCGGATCACGATGGCGTCGCCGTCGCGCGTCACGGACCAGTCGGGGTACGGCGCTTCGCCGTCCTCGCCCGGTGGCAGTACCCAGGACGTGTCCGTGCTCCCGTTGTCCGCCTTCTGCCAGATGCGCCACGCGAGGTGGCCGGTCACCTGATCCAGCGCTGCCAGAAGGGCCGGCACGTCCACGGCTGGCACTGCCACCTCGTACCGGCTCATGTGCCGCGCTTCCCCGCCGGTGCGGTACAGGTAGAAGGACTCACCCCTGATCTCGGTCACGTACGGGATCATCTCCTTTGTGGGCTCCTGGACCGCACCCATCTGGCACTCCTTCGTTGGCACATCGACTGCCAGGACGGTAGCGCCGTCCGGACCCTGCCGAGTGCAGATGGCGCTACCTGCCAGCGTTCGGGCTATGCGACCTGGACCTCGCCGAGGTAGCGGTACCCGGACCGGACGGAGCAACCGAGACGCTCTGCCAGGGCCGGACCGGAGACCTTCTCGCCCTCGGCCTGCATGGCGGCGACCGTTTCCTTCACGACCTTCAGGGGCACGGCCTTCCTGGCGCGGCCCTGCCGCCGGGGCTTGCGCTCTGCCGTCTCGACCGCTGCCAGCTCCGCGTCGCGCTGGTCGAGCTCCTGGTCGATCTGTGCCGCCAGCTCCTCGGCGCCGGCCACCAGCTCGTTCCACTCGTTGGTGACCCCGTGGCTCCTGGCCACGAGCTGTCGGCCTGCCAGGTCGAGGGCCTCGGCCAGCTCGCGGGCGAAGAAGGCGGTGGTCGCTTCGAGCTCGCGCATCTGCTCGGCGGCCTTCTGCTCTGCGGCCGGCGTGGCTGCCATGTGCAGCATGTGTGCCACGACGAGCGGCGGCACAGCGGAGACGACCGCCACGAGCATGGCGGAGGTGTGCAGGTATCCACGGTCGATCAGGTGTGCCACGACTTGGGCTGCCAGTGCCAGCCCGAGTGCCATGCCAGCGCCGATGGTGGCGGTGACACGGCCTGGCAGTCCGCTGCGGCGGCGGACTTCGGAGATGACGGCGGCGCACGCGGCGTATGCCGAGACACACACCGGCATGAGCCAGGTGATCGAGCCGTGCCAGCCTGCCAGCTGTGCCATGCGGATCTCACCGGGCACGGACATGACGAGTGCGGCTACGAGGACGAACGGCCTGCCAGCGGTGGAGACGACGCGGGCGTACCACGGCATGTGCATCGAAGACATGGTGTGCTTTCGGGTCTTTCCGGTGGCAGGTCAGGCGGCGGCGGAGGCGACGACGGCGCGGCAGAGGGCGCGGCCCCGACGCAGCCGTGCGGCGAACTCGTCGGTGTCATCGGCTGTCACGAGCTCGGTGGTCGGCGGCATGTGCGGCACCGGGCCGGTGACCGGCTCGGTGGCACGGTCGAGCTCCTCCCGGCACGACCCGCAGATGCCGCCTTTGCGGCCGGCGGGGAAGACGGCTCCGCATCCCTCGCAGCGGGCGCGGGTGTCCGGCGCCGGGGCGCGCTTGGGCTGCGGCTTGGCAGGCATCTGGTTCTTGAGCCGGTACGACACCAGGGCGGCGGCCGAGTCGACCTGCTCGGGCAGGCGATTCGTCAGGGCGTTGACGATCTTGAGGGAGCTGTGCCCTTCGGCCAGCCATGCGGCGGCCAGGGGCGCCAGGCGGAGCACCTCGGCGGCGCTGAGCGTCAGGCGCCGGTCGGTGAGCCCGAGCTTCGAGAGCGTCTGGGCGGCGCGGCCGAGTTCGGCGTCAGCCGGGGCGGCCTTGGCCGCTTCCTGCTCGTCTTCGTTGGAGGAATCTTCCTCCTCCTTGCTGGCCTCGGGCGCCCTGTCGCCGTCGCCGTTCGGCGTCGCGCCGGGGAGGAGGAGGTTCTTCTCCTGGTTCTTTGCTCCCTTGGGAGAGCCGCCGATGGTCCGGCCCTTCGGCTCACCGACCGTCGGCATGCGGTTGGTCGGAACGTCGAAGAGATCCAGGTCGGTACGCCAAAGGCCCGATTCGCGGTCCTGGTGGCGGGTGCGCAGCAGGTAGCCCGCGTCTTCGAGCTGCTTGAACGCCTTGGAGACGCTCCGCCGGCCTTCTTCCACGCGATCGGTCACCGAGTCGATGGTCACTGGCGTGTTGTCGGGCAGGGACAGGAGCGTCAGGAAGAGGCCGCGGGCGATCAGGGACAGCTTGGCGTGCCGTGCTGCGGCGTTGGGGACGACCACGAACGCGCGGTCGTGCTGGGTACGATGCACTCGCATCTCTGGAGTCACCTCTCCGGGATGAAGGCCCCGGCTCGGTGTTCCCGCACCTTGCCGGGGCCGCCTGCGTCTCGCAGGCACAACGGGAACGTACAAGTTAGCCGTTCCGTTTGTCTAGCCCGTTCAGCCTGCCCCTGCGCGGCCCCAGCAGGGCCGCGTCGCTACAGCCCTCCCTTCGGCCGCTGCCAGGCTCCGGCTGCCGCCGTCGCCTGTGACACAGGTCACCCAGGCGTCTCTTTCCGGGAGTATGCCCCTCATTCCCTATATATAAGTAGAAGGCAATGAGGCTAAGGCTTTAGCCCCCTTTCGGGGGCGACAGGAGGAAGCCTCTTTTGTTTTTGCGGCCCTGAAAGGGCCGCACAGCGGGAAGCCCCAAAAGGCTTACATAAGACTAGGGAGGTATTCATGCCTTCCTGGAGCTCTTCTGATAGAAAATCCCGACTGCCTAAGAACTGGGCGCAGATACGAGCGAGAATCCTGCGCCGAGACGGCCACCAGTGCACGGCGCGAGATCAGTACGGCGTGCGATGTGCCGAACCCGCCACGGACGTGGACCACATTGTTCCCGGTGACGACCATCGAGAGCCCAACCTCCAATCGCTTTGTGGGTGGCATCACCGGGTCAAGTCCTCTCGCGAGGGGGCTACGGCCAAGGCGGCGATACGTAGGCGTCATGAGCGCCGATTCCGCCGGGCCGAGGAGCATCCCGGCCTGCTGTAAATGCGCTTGAGCTCCAAGCTGGGCTTGTCGAGCACGCGCCGGCCTCCGAGGCTCCTCTCCCGGAGGCCAACAATTAGAGGGAGGTGGGCGAGATTCCGGGCCCCGTACCTAACCGCGAGGCGGATCTCGCCCGCCCCCGCGAACGCAAGGGCGGAGATGTCCAGCCCGTTACCAAAGGCGTTCTCCGCGAAGTCAAGATTCCGAATGCCGATCGTGAATGGCATCCCATCGCCCGGCGACTCTGGGACTCACTGAAGTCCAGCGGACAGGCAGATTTCTACCAAAACAGTGACTGGGCATTCGCCTTTTCTCTCTGCGAAGACCTCAGCTTCTACAAGAAGTCCGGCAAGAGGTCTGGGCAGATGCTGCAAACGATTTACTCCGCTTTCGAGCGGCTCCTTGTGGCAGAAGGCGACCGGCGCCGCGTCCGTATCGAACTGCACGAGCCTGAACCTGAAGAGCAGTCCGCGGCAGTCCTCGCCATTGCGGACTATCGGAAGGAGTTGGGGCTCGCGGAGTGAACCGTCCGCAGGACGGCCCGACTTCGAGGGGAGGTGAGTCCCATATCAGCCCTGACCGCTGAAGAGATCGAGGCCCTGGAGCCGACATTCCTGGGCCCAACATGGCAGAAGTCCGCTGACGGCTCCTGGCTGCTGCCTGAGCACACACTTGGCTGGCAGATCGCCGGATGGTGCGCGGAATACCTGCGCGCCGAAGACGGTGGGCCCTGGCGCTTCACGGCCGAGCAGCTCCGCTTCGTTTTGTGGTGGTACGCAGTCGACGAGGCCGGCCGTTTCCGGTGCCGCAAGGGGGTCTTGCAGCGCCTGAAGGGCTGGGGTTTACGGTAAGGACCCTCTTC
Organism: Streptomyces sp. NPDC006134; assembly: GCF_040628835.1. Lineage (NCBI taxonomy): Bacteria > Bacillati > Actinomycetota > Actinomycetes > Kitasatosporales > Streptomycetaceae > Streptomyces > Streptomyces sp. NPDC006134. Next base: position 71,981 of record NZ_JBEXTV010000008.1, read on the forward strand.
TTGCCGTTATGGCGTTGGTCGAATTTGTCGGCCCTTCGCGCTTTTCCCATTGGGACGCTTCCGGTAGCCCGGTTGGAGTACCGCACCCCCAAGCCTGGGTGCAAATTGCCGCCGTTTCGAGGGATCAGACGAAAAATACGATGACGCTGATGCCTAGCCTCATGTCTGATCGCCTGATCGAAACATACGGTATCAAGGCCGGTGCCGAACTCATTCGAGCGAATCGCGGGCGTCAGCGACTTGAGGCGGTGACCAGTAGTTACCGCGCCCTTGAGGGGGCGCGGTCTTTAACGGTCCACGTTTGTTGTGCTCAATGAGACGCACCACTGGGTGCGGGGCAATAACGGCGACAAGATGTACCAGACGATCGACGGTAACGCGACCAAGCGGGATTCGCGTTACTTGGCGATCACCAATGCCTTTCTGCCTGGCGAGGACTCTGTTGCCGAGCAGATGCGAGAAGCCTTCGATAAGATCCGTGAAGGCCGGGCGGCCGACATCGGCTTTCTCTACGACTCGATAGAGGCCCACCCAAAGACGCCGCTCACGCCCGAGGCCATTCGCATCGTCCTGCCCAAAATTCGAGGCGACGCGGTTTGGCTGCGCGTCGAGACCATCCTTCAGTCGATTCTCGACACCACCCTCTCGCCGTCACGCAGCCGCCGGATGTGGCTCAACCAGATTGTGGCCGAAGAGGACGCGATCTACGGTCCGGCGGAGTGGGACGTACTGCGGGACGAGACGAAGGTCCTGGCGCCCGGCGACGAAATCGTCATGGGGTTTGACGGTGGCAAGACCGACGACTCGACTTGCCTCATCGCGCTCAGGATCAGCGACATGTGCGCCTTCGTTCTGGGCCTTTGGGAGCGTCCGGACGGACCGGCCGGCCAAGGCTGGGAAGTCCCCCGGGCACAGGTCGACTCAGCCGTCCACGAGGCATTCAGCACCTTCGAGGTGAAGGGCTTTTATGCCGACGTGGCCCTCTGGGAAAGCTACATCTCCGAATGGTCTGACGCATACGGTGAGGGCCTCGCGGTCAAGGCTCCGGGGCGAGACGCGATCGGCTGGGACATGCGGGCATCGCAGAAGACCAGCACATACGCCCACGAGCGGCTTATGCGAACCATCTTCGACCAAAAGCTGTGCCACGACGGCGACCTGGCGCTTCGGCGTCACGTGCTGAACGCCCGGCGCCGCACGAACAACTACGGAATCAGCTTCGGTAAGGAAAGCAAGGACAGCCCGAAGAAAATCGACGCGTACGCGGCACTGCTGCTTGCCCACGAGGCCCTGGTCGACCTGCGGGCTCGCGGCCGGAAGAAGCGGAAGCGCACCGGTCGCGGCTTCTTCCTCTGACCCGAAGGGCTTACTTGAACGTAAGGGGGTGGCGCATGGCTGACGCGTCCCCTGCCGCGCTCGCGCGGCAGCTCCTCGCCATCCTGCACAAGGACGGTGACCGGCTCCGACGGATCGACGACTACCTCCACGGTCGCCATGACGACCCGTATATGCCGCCCCAGGCGGATGACGAGTACCGGCTCCTCGCCCGGCGTGCGGTGTCGAACTGGATGCCCCTTCTCGTCGGAACCCCCGCTCAGGCGCTCTACGTCGACGGTTACCGGCCGGGCCAGGCCGCGGACGGCCTGCCCGCAGCAGTGGAGACGACTACCCCGGAGTGGGCGCACTGGCAGCGGTCGCGGCTGGACGCCCGGCAGGCTGCTGTGTACCGGGGCGCCCTGACATACGGGCACAGCTTCACGGTCACCGAGAAGGATGCCGCCGGCCTCGTTCGCACGAAGGGTCTGTCCGCGCTGAAGACCTCAGCGCTGTTCGAGGACCCGGCGAACGATGACGTGCCGTATGCGGCCCTGACGGTCACGGCCTGGCCCTCGGGTGAGACGCGCGGCCGGGCGCGCATGTGGGATGCCCGGTACGAGTACGCGGTCACGTTCCGGGGCCTGGTCGACGAGACGGGTCTCGCGGTCTCGCGAGTGCGAAGGCACGGCTCCACCGAGTGTCCAGTGACGCGGTTCGCCTCGCTGGTGGACCTGGAGGGCCGGACGCTCGGCGTGATCGAGCCGATGATCGCTCTCCAAAACAGGATCAATCAAACCATCTTCGACCTTCTCGTTGCGCAGACTTACGCGTCGGTGAAAGTCCGTACAGCAACGGGCATGGCTCCCCCTATCAAGCGGGACCCTGAAACGGGTGATCCGGTTCTCGACGAGAACGGCAACCCCATTCCGCTGCCTATCAACCACAACGCGCGCAGATTTTTGTTCGCCGAGGACCCCGACGTTAAATTCGGGAGCCTGGACGAAACTCCCCTCGGCGGGTTCATTGACAGCGTGGATATGTCCATAAGGCACCTTGCGGCGGTCAGCCAGACCCCGCCTCACCATTTGTTGGGGCAGATCGCCAATTTGAGCGCAGAGGCCCTCCTAGCTGCGGAAACAGCATTGAGTCGCAAGATTGCGGAGTTTCGGACGGCCTTCGGAGAGTCTTGGGAAAGAGTTTTTCGTCTCGCCGCCGAGCTTTCCGGCAACAGGGGCTCGGAGGACTATCAGGGGGAAGTCATCTGGCGTGACATGGAATCGCGCTCCTTGGCGCAGGCCGCCGATGCTCTCGGCAAGCTGAAGGAGCAGCTCGGGATTCCCGCCAAGGGCCTTTGGAAGAGGGTACCCGGCGTCACCCAGACGGAATACGAGAACTGGGAAGAGCTTTCGGAGGAGGAGGATTCGATCCGACAGCTCTCGACGGCAATTACCCGCGCGACCTCTACCGGTGAGCTCGCGGAGGCAGCGTGACGAGCGCGGCGCGGCAGGAGGAGACGGAACAGGCATCGGTCGCCTTCCACATCGCGCTTTCGGAGATCGGCGTTCAGACGACCGCCGAGGCGCTGGCCCTGTGGTCCGAGGTCCCGGCCGCGCGCCGCGCGGCTACGGCCGGCGGCTGGCTGCGTCGGGCGATCTCCCTCGTCATGGGCCGCAGGCGCCAGTCCCGGGACCTGGCTCGGGCCTACTACCGGCTGGCCCGCGCCCTGTTGACGGGCACGACCGTGGCGGACCCGTACCACCCTGAGCCCGCGTATGTGACGCTCACGGATCTGCGTGAGCAGTTCGCCGCGCTGGCCGGCGGGCACTACACCCCGCCTGCTCCCGAGCTGGGTGGCGAGGCCGCGACCGTCGAGCGCGGGGAAGCCTCGCCCGCCCCGACACCCGTGACCGGTTCTGTCGAAGACGGCGCCCAGGTGGCGCCCGACGTCGACCAGGAGCTCGACGACGAAGGTTGGGAGCGCATCCTCGTCGAGGAGCTCGAAGGGCTTCGGGATGAAGAGGAGCGCATCGAGCGGGAGGCGGAGGAGGAACTCCGCACGGTGCTCGACGCGCTTGGTACCGCGAATCTCGACAGGCGCCTTTCCCAGGTGGACGAGGAGCAGCCCGCGCGGGACGCGGACCGGCAGCGTGCAGAGGCTCACCGGCAGGCCGGCGCGCAGCAGGCCGCAGCCGCGTCCCGAGTGGCGATGCACGGCGGCAGGTCGGCGATCTGGACTCACATGCGGCGCGACCGCCGGGCGCTGGGCTACGTGCGGGTTTCTCGTACGGGCACCCCGTGCGGCTTCTGCGCCATGCTGATCAGCCGGGGCGTGGCCTACAAGTCGGAGGCCAGCGCCACCTTCGCGGACGGCGACCTCTACCACGACAACTGCCACTGCTATGCCGCGCCGATCTTCAGTAGGCAGCAGTTTGGTGCGTCCGAGCTGTTCGCGCTGAACCGCGAGTACGAAGCCCTGTGGCCCAAGGTGACGAAGGGCCATGTCGGGAAGAGTGCGCTCACCGTCTGGCGGCGGTTCATCCGCCAGAAGCAACGCGAGAGGCAGAAGGCCGCAGCCCAGGAGGCGCGCGCCGCGAGCACAGCCCAGGAGACCTGACCATGACCGAGCAGACCTCGAACACCAACGACGAGACCGCCCGTACCGAGGACGAGCAGGCCCGTGGCGAGCAGTCGCAGGACGGGGAGGCCGCCGCGGATTCGTCGCAGGCCCCGGAGGACGAGCTCCCGGACTGGGCCCGTAAGGAGCTGACGAAGGTTCGTAATGAGGCAACGAGTTACCGCGCTCGTCTCCGGGAGGCCGAGGAGCAGCTCTCGGGTGCCAAGTCGCCCGAGGAATTCGAGGCCGCGCTCGCCGAGGTGAAGTCGGAGAACGCCCGGCTCGAACGCTCCCTTCTGGTGACCAAGGTCGCCAGCAAGTACGAGCTGCCCGAGCTCCTGGCCGAGGCCCTGAAGGGTGAGACAGCCGAGGAGCTCGAAGCTCATGCGAAGGCTCTGCAGAGCCTTCTCGCCCCTGCCCCGCCGGCCTCGTTGGGCGGCGGGCTGGACCCGAACGACGGGGACGACGGCGATCTGGACCCGCGCAAGCTCGCGCGGCTCACCCGCCGCTGATCTGAGATCGGACCCCTATTAGCTATGCCTCCGAATCCGGGGGCCCTTTTTATGCCCAAGGAGGCTTAGTGACGGCCGAACACATGGTGGTCAAGCCGGAAAAGCTGATCGCTACGGCTATCGGGATGCTGGAGCAGGAGCTCGTCATTCCGAATCTGTTCATCAAGGAAGGCGTCGACAAGTTCAAGGGCGCCAAGAACGATACGATCAACGTCGTCGTTGAAGGTGTCCTGCCCTTCCATGACTACGAGTGGCGTTCCGGTTCCGCTGGCAGCTCGACGCCCGGAACCCGTCAGCGTGTCGTCTTTGACGAGTACGCCGAGCGGACCATTCCCGTCACGTTCGGCGGGAATGTTTACAACGGTGTCAAGCTCACGGACGAACAGGCTGATTTCGATATCCCGCAGTGGGGCAAGCTGCTTCGCCCGCAGGTGAAGGCGGTGGCCCGCGGCCTGGCCCGCCGGGCGGTGAAGACCCTGGTTGACCAGCCGTACGCTGTGACGATCGGCAACGCCGAGCAGGCCATGCGGAAGGCGATCATCGAAGCCCGCCGCGTGCTGAACAAGTTTAACGTCCCTGACGGTGACCGGTACATGGTCGTGGGCTCGGATTTCGAGACCGTTCTCCTTTCCGATCCTGACCTGAACCTCGCTTCGAACGTCGGTGACTCCGAGGCGGAATCCGCTCTGGTGAATGCCACGCTCGGCCACCGATACGGCTTTAAGTTCATTGTGGATCAGACCATCCCGGCCGACTCGGCTTACGCCTTCGCGAAGTCCGGATTCATCTTCGCTTCGGCGGCGCCTTCTGTGCCGCAGTCCGTCCCCTTCGGCGCCACGACCTCCTTTGAGGGGCTGGCCCTGCGCTGGCTGCGAGATTATGACTCCGAGACGTTCCAGGACCGGAGCATCGTCAACTGCTACCAGGGTTTCCGCTCCGTCGAGGACGTGCTGGTCGGCTGGGACCCGGCGCGTGAAAAGGAGATCGTTTCCACCGGCGAGCACTTCGTGCGCGGCATCAAGCTGACGCTCGACGGCAGCTCGAACTACCCGGAGGCGGGCAGCGAGCTGGCGACCATCACCGGCATCTCGGACGCGAAGGTGTGGACCCCCAGCGGCATGAAGCCCGAAGCCGACCCGGCCAACGCCTGATCCGGACGGCGGGCTGCGAGACCTGAGCAGACCAGGAGCGCGGCCCGCCGGCCTCTCAGAAAGGAGGTCGAGCGGTGGCTTACGCGACGCTCGACGAGCTGATGGGCCGCCTGGACTGGGAGCTCGACGAAGACGAACTCCGGATCGCTGCCAGCGCGTTGGACGACGCGACCGACCTGGCCATGACCTACGGCCGGGAGTGGCCCGAGGAGACGGTGCCCCGGCTGGTCCGGACCCTCGTGCTTCGGGCCGCTGCCCGGTACGTGCGCAACCCCCACGGCTACACCCAGAGCCGAGCCGGTGACGAGACCCTGGCCTGGAGCGATGCCCACGGCCGAGACGCAGGGTCGGTGCACTACACCCGCGAGGAAATCAGGCTCCTTGAGAATCTGGCCGGGACCCGGCCGGGGCTGACGAGCGTGCCCGTTTCCGCGTGGAGTACCCAGAGCGCGCCGAGTCGAGTGGGCATGGTCCCGGTCGACTACGACGGCGCCCCTTTCCCCATGTTCCCGACTGATCGGGGGCCGTGGTGAGCATGCAGCGACGGCGCGGCCAGCCGGTTCGTGTCTGGCGGACGATCGAGGTCACAGACGGCCGGGGCAACACGGTGGCCGTGGCGGACCCGAACGGCCCGATCGAGGTGCGGGCAGTGTTCATCCCCCAGCGCAGTGCGAGAGCGGAGCTGCCCGGTCAGCAGCAGATCAACGTCACCCGCATGATCGTGGACGCCAACCTCGAAGGTGTCTCGCTCTGGTCCCGCGTGGAGTACGCGGGCCGTCAGTGGGACGTGGTTTCCCCGCCGGCCTACCATCACGGCGACCGCCGCACCCGGCACTGGTCGCTCGACATACGGGAGCGGCCCTGATGGCGTTCATGTACGAGTCGACACCAGAGATCGTCTCCCGGCACCAGGACGTGCGGGACGAGCTGGAGCGTGTTCTTTTCGAGGTTGCGGCCCGCGCGGAGGAGCTGCTCGTTCAGCACCGCAAGGACGGCGTCGCCCACATCGACGTGGAAGAGGGCGACTACGACAAGTACGTGGTCCTGGCGGACAACGCGCACGGCAACCAGGCGCATGACCCGGACGCGTCCTACCGGAACTCCGCAGCAGCCATCGAGTTTGGCCATCGCGCCTACGAGGTCACGCGCAAGGACCGGGCGGGCAACGAGTACACGGCCAGGGTGGGCGCGTCGAACGGCCTCTACATCCTGACCCGAGCAGCCCAGCTCCCCAAGAGGCGGAGGCGGGTGTAGTGGCCGGCATCCCTGATCACATCAAGGCACTCGCGGAGCTCAGCCCGGTCGAGGATCTCCTCCTGGCCGTGTTGCGCAAGGGCCTGCCGGGCATCGCCGTGAAGTCGCTGATCGAGCGACACCAGACGTTCCCGCTGGTCCTCGTTCGGAGAGACCCGAGCTTCGGCACGTGGGACGGCGACAGCCGCTTCGTCGACTCCGCTCGTGTTTCCGTGCAGTGCTTCGCCACCGACCCTGACGGAGACCGGGACGCGGCCGTCCTGTCCGAGGCTGCCCGCGTCGTCCTCCGTGACGCCTGGCTGCGACACGAGGTCTATCCCGGCCTGGGGCACATCACCCGCGTGGACATGAGCTCGGCGCCCCGCCGCGCCTCCGACTGGGCCACCGCGGACGGCGTTGTGCAGTACGCCGACCTCCCTACGGGTGTCTGGCGCTACGAAGCGGTCTACGACATCCAGATTCGTCGGCCGCGCACTCGCCCTTTCTCTACCCAGTAATCCGCCGCACCCGGACCCCGGCCGCATTTCCTTGCGCCGGGGTCTTTGGCGTGCGCGAGTGAGGAAACGTTCTTTCTTTTGCCGCTCAACGACAACGCAACTCTGGTCGTCGGCTCCGGTAATTACCTGATCGCGCCTGTCGGCACTCCCATGCCCGGCGATCTTCTTGTACCCGTGAGCCCGTGGACCAACGTCGGCCACACCAGCCTTGAAGACGTTTTCGGAATCACTTCCGAAGGCGGCGAGGCAACCACGATCGGTTCCCTCCAGAACCAGTCTCTCCGCACCAAGTATTCGGCTCGGACCGAGACGATGACCTTTACTTTGCAGCAATTCGACGAGGTTGGTCTCCGTCTCTATTTCGGCGCCAATGCTCCTGACCTGCCGGACGGGACTATCGGTGTCCCGGCAAAGCCCGAGCCCACCAAGGCCGCATTTCTGGCGGTCTTCGTGGACGGAGAGAACCATTTCGCGCTGTACGCGCCGAAGGCCGAGATTTACCGCAACGACGATATGGCCATCTCCGACACGGAGAGCCTCGCTGGTCTGCCGCTCGGCGTGAAGCCGATGGTGTATGGGGCGAATTCCTGGACCTATGCGGTGACTCCGCTCGGCGGCGCGGTAGCCACAGGGGCCACGGCCGGAACCCCCGGCATCTTCACCCCGGACGGGGCTGTCGTCCCCACGAATCTCGCCTCACTGGTCGATGTAACGGCTGACCCGAAGACCGCGTGGACGGCCGGCCAGTACGTCGTTCTGGGCGACGGAACCAACGCGCATTGGGACGGAGATTCCTGGGCTGGCGGCGTCGCCGCTTAATCGCTTCCGGCGCGAGCTCTGCGGACCAGCTCGCGCCGGGGCACCCCCTCTTTCTTTTCGGTCCGCGTTCCCCTGTTTTCCCACTCCGGAGGTCCGCACCCCCATGGCTTCTTACACGCTTGACGACATCCGCAAGGCCGCCGAGGCCCGCTATGGGTCTACCGATATCGAAGTCGGCGGCACGGTTGTTCGCCTGCTCAACCCCCTCCGTCTGCCCAAGGCGCGGCGCGAGGAGCTGACTACCCTCCAGGACCGCATCAACGAGGGCGGCGATCAGGAGCAGCTCTTCGCAAAGGCCATCCGCCTCGTGGCGCAGAACGAGACCGCGGCGGATGCGCTGCTGGCCGAGATCGGTGAAGACCTGGCTGTTCTCGCCCAGGTCTTCGAGGTCTACGGCGAGGCCACGCAGGTGGGGGAAGCCTCGGCCTCTGCCGCCTGATCGACGAGTACGGCGAGGGCCTGTACGCGGACCTGCGTTTCTACTACGGCGTTGATCTCGCCGACGTGATCGCCGGCCGAGGGCCCTCTCCCGCTCTCGTCCTCCTCATGGTGCAGAGGCTGCCCGACACCTCTATGACGGTGGCCCTCGCGTCGGGCGGCCGTGAATTCTTCGGCTGGGGTGTGGACCGCCACATGCAAGCCGACCTTTTTGACGCGCTGAATTCCAATACGAAGGCCACGGGCAACTGGGCGAAGGGAAAGGTGCCGAAAATCCCGCCGTACCCCCGCCCGAAGCCGAAGACGCAGACAGAGAACAAGGCACAAAGGCGAGTCTCGGTGGCCGAGATTTACGCGCGGCTTTCCGGGAGGTAGCTCATGCCTGCGGGCAAGATCATCGGGCGCATCGCTGTGCGCATCCTTCCCGACACGTCGGACTTCAAGGAGAAGGCGAAGCGGGAGCTCGAACGAATCGAGCAACAGCTCACGGTGAAGATCGGCACGAAGATCGACACCACCGGGGCCCGCAGGGAAGTCCTCGAAGCAGTGCGGGACATCAACCGCGACAACCGGGCGACCGACAGCCGTAAAATCCGCTTCTACACCACCATCTCGACCAACGGGATGGCCACGGCCGTGGAGAAGGCCCGGCGGGAGCTTCAGAACAAGGCTCAGCGGGCCGAGAAGATCCAGTTCGAAGTCGGCGACCTCACCGCCACGGGCAAGGTCGAGCTTCAGCTCGATGAGGACTCGACGGATCGCGTCAAGCGGGACATCAACCACTGGGTGAACCGGGTCAGCCCGGTCAAGGTCGATGTCGAGCTGAATTTCCCGACCGGCGCCACAAGCGTGGTGAACGCCCGGCTCGCCTACCTGACCCGCCCTCGTACGGTCTCCATTCTCCCGACGCTCAATGAGGCGGCGGCGGCCAGGGTAACCGCTGCACTCGCCGCCCTTTCGGGAGCGCGGGTGCTGGGCGATATTTTCGATCGCGTCGCCAATTCGCTGAAGAACCTGGACAAGAGCGTCCCCATTATCGGGACGCTGGCCACGGCCATCCTGGGGCTGGCCGGCGCCGGAATCGCGGCGACCTCGAACCTCGCTGCGCTCTCGGCGTCGCTGGCGTCCATCCTTCCGACCGCCCTTCTCCTGCCCGGCGCCCTGGGCGGCATCGCGGTCGGCCTGGGCGTCACGATCGCCGCCTTCCGCGACTTCAACAAGGTCGTACCCGAGGTCAAGGCCGCGCTGAGCGGTCTCCAGGACACGATCAGCGAGAAGTTCTGGGCTCAGGCGGCGGAGCCGATCCGCAACGTCGTCGACAACCTTCTCCCGCAGTTCACAGCAGGCGTCTCCCAGACGGCCACGGAGCTCGGCGGGTTCTTCGGCTCCCTCGCGTCCCAGCTCGGCGATTCGCTCGGTCCGGCCCTGGGCCAGATGTTCACTGACCTGTCCGGGTCAATCAAGATCGCCACCACGGGCACGGGCGCCTTCGCGGACATCATCGCGACGCTCGGCAAGGTCGGCACCTCCTACCTCCCGCAGCTCAGCCAGTGGTTCGTCGACCTGAGCGAGCAGTTCGACGGCTGGCTTCAGGCCAAGGGCGAGTCCGGCCTGAAGAACATGATCGACCAGGGCATTGCCGCCCTGAAGGATCTCGGGTCGGTCCTCGCCGACACGGGCGGGATTCTCGCGGGCGTCGCCAGGGCCGCCGAGGAGGCCGGCGGGGCATCGCTGCACTCGCTGGCCGAGAACCTCGACCGCATCCATGGAATCGTCGACAGCGACGGCTTCCAGGACGGGTTGCGCCAGACCTTCTACGCGGCCCACCAGGCGATGCAGGAGATCGCCACCGTCTCGGGCCCGGCCGTCGAGACGTTTCTGCGCAGCATCGCCGGGCTGCTGCAAGACGTACTGCCGCAGGTAGGCGCGATCATCGGCACGGCCCTTGGGGCGGTGGCCGGCGCCCTGTCGCAGACAGCAGTGCTGGACGGCGTTAAGGGCCTGTTCGACGGCATCCAGGCCGCGGTGACCGCCCTGGCACCAGCCATGGCCCCGCTGGGCCAAGCCTTCGGCACTCTCGCACAGTTCGTCGGCGACTTCGCGGCGATGCTCGGCCCGCTGGTGGCCGCAGCGCTGGTTCCGCTGGCCGACGCCTTCACCGCTCTCCTTCCCGCCGTCACACCCGTTGCCGAACTGCTCGGCAGCGTTCTGACAGCTGCGATCTCGGCGGTAGGCCCGCTCGTCGTCCAGCTCGCCGAGGGCCTGGCGCCGATCATCTCGGCATTCGCCGAGGGTCTGGCGCCGATCATCCCGGTTGTCAGTGCGGCCTTCCAGACGGTTGCGACGGCGCTTTCGCCGCTCGTCGCGATTTTTCTCCAGCTCCTCGAAACGGTTCTGACGCCGCTACTGCCGGTAATCCAGACCCTCGTTTCCTCGCTGCTTCCGCCACTGGCTGACGCCATCGCGCGAGCGGCTGCGGCTCTGGCTCCCCTGCTTGCCGCCTTCACGGCGCTCGCAGATCTCCTGCTGCCGATCCTGCTCCCGGTTCTGGAGCTGATCGTCGAAGTCCTGGTCACGTCCTTCACGTCGGCGATCAACGGAGTTTCGCAACTCCTTGAAGGATTCGTCGGGTTCTTCAAGGGCGTCTGGGAAGCCATTTCGGCCTACTTCCAGATGTGGATTGGCTTTTTTAAGGGTGTCTTTACTGGAGACTGGTCCGACCTCGGAGAGGCTTTCCATCAGTTCCTCGACGGCGTAAAGGAGATCTGGTCCTCGATCTGGGACATGATCGCCGGGGCCTTCCAGGTCGTTATGAACGTCAGCATCCTGGGGACCGCCAAGAAGACCATGGCCCTTTTCAAGACCGCTTGGAGCGGCGCTTGGACTGCGGTCAAGACGGTCGCGATCGAACTGTGGAGCAGCCTGACATCGCGATGGTCCAGCGTCATGACCGAGATCAGGGAAATTCCGAATGCTGCCATGACACTCCTGCGGCAGTATTGGAACTCGGCGTGGAATGACATCAAGGCGGCGTGCGAGCTGGCCTGGGGCGCCATCAAGCAGGGCGTAAAGGAATCGGTCGGCACGGTCGTCTCGACCGTCAAGAAACTGCCCGGTGAGGCAAAGGCGGCACTGGTCGGCATCGGGTCGACGCTCGTCGACGCCGGTAAGAAGCTGATCGAGGGCTTCATATCCGGCATCAAGGGCATGTTTGGTTCGGTCAAGGACACCCTTGGCGGACTGACCGACAAACTGACCTCGTGGAAGGGCCCGGAAAAGCGGGACGCCACATTGCTGATGAATGCTGGTCAATTGGTGATCGACGGATTCATTCGGGGTCTGGAGTCCCGCTATGACGCCGTGCGTGCATCGCTGCGGGGTCTCACCGATGACGTAGCAGCCACGGACTTCACCCCGCCTGGCGTTGGGCAGGTCCGTGGAGCTGTCGGTATCTCCTCATCGCTTTCCGGGGCTCTTGCGGGTGCCGGGTCCGGAAACAACGTGACGAAGATTCTGAATTACTACGCGGCTGCGGGCTCCTCCATCTCTGCGGAGGAGGATCTCTTCGCGGCAACGCGTCGAGCAAGGGCGGGTTGGTGACGAAACTCAGATTGGAGACCGCGAGCGACTCGCTCGACTTGAACGAATACGCAGAAAAAGGCCACGGATTCCAGGCGACGGCCGGTCTCACGGGGTTCGGGCTGCCCTCGGTTTCCCCGCAGTGGCTCGAAGGCGCGGGGGACGGCGCCCGCTGGCGTGGTCAGCGGGTGCTTTCCCGAGACATCGACATGCCCCTGGACATCGTGGGCCGCGACCGCGCGCACCTGCGGGAGCTCATTTCCCGGCTGGCGCGAGCCATGGCGGACGAGTGCACGCTCGTGGTGGTCGACGACGAAGGGGTCAGGTGGTCGACGAGCGTCTACCGCACCGGGGGCGGTGAAATCGACCTGACCGGCACCGAGTACGACGTGCAGACGGTGATCAGCCTCCGGGCCCCGGACCCCTATTTCACGGCCGCCACCGTCTCGGCGCAGGCCGTGGGAGGGGAGCGCGGGACTCCCCTCCTGTCCTCCCTGGTATCCATGCCCTTGACCGCCTCGCAGGCCATCGGCGACATCACGCTGGAGAACGCGGGAGATGCGCCGGCCTACCCCACGTGGGAGATCCACGGCCCCGGCTCGAACCTGGCAGTGACCTCGCCGACTGGTGAGGCCCTGCGCTGGAACGGGACGCTGGCGGCCGGGGAGCGACTGATCGTCCGCACCCGCGACGGCACGGTCACGGACGGGACAGGCGCCAACAGGTACAGCGACGTGGGGCCCGCGCCGCGCTTCTGGACGATCCCGGCCGGGACGAGCACGGCGAACGTGACCCTGCTCGACACGACGGCGGCGTCCAAGGTGATCTGCTCGTGGCAGCCCCGGAAGTGGATGGTGGTCTAGCTGAAGCTGGATGACCTCACCGTCGAGGTCCGGGACAAGCACCTCACGCGGCTCGGGCTCGTCCGCCCCGAGGATCTGTCGCTGACCGTAGAGGACGCGTTCAACAACGTCGGCACCTGGGCGATGACCCTGCCGAGCGAGCACCCCCTCGCGCAGGCCCTCAGGCTGCCGGGAGCGGGCGTCATCATCACCGGCCCGACCGATGTCCTCATGTCTGGGCCGGTCAGCTCCTCCGAGTACGCGGCCACAGCCGACGACCGGCGGGGTTCGATCTCCTTCTCGGGGATCTCGGACAGCTCGATCCTCTCGGACATGCTGGCCTGGCCCGAGCCGGGCAACCCGGACGCGACCACGCAGAGCACGGGTCACGACACCCGAACCGGCCCCGCCGAGACGCTGATGCATCAGTACGTCGCGGCGAACTGCGGACCGCTCGCACCACCAGCTCGGCGCCGTGCCGGCCTCACCATGGGCGCCGACTACGCGCGGGGTCCGGTGATCACCAAGAGCGCCCGCTTCCCCCAACTCGGGGAGCTGCTGACGGAGATAGCGGTCACCGCGGATCTGGGCTTTCGCATCGTGCAGCGGGGTCGCGAGCTGGTCTTCGAGACGTACGCGGTACAGGACCGTACCCGTGAAGTCCGGCTCGACGTGCTTGCGGGAACGCTCTCCGGTCAGCGCGTTGCCGTATCTCCTCCGGGAGCGACGCGGGTCATCGTCGCCGGACAAGGCGAGTTGGAGGACCGCACCTTCGTGTCGGTCGACAACGAGACCTCGCAGGCGGCCGAAGCCGACTGGAACAGGCGCATCGAACGGTTCGTGGACCAACGGCAGACCAACGACCTTGCCGAGCTGAGGCAGGCCGGCGACGAGGTACTGGCCGAGAAGGGTGACACTGCCGTCGCAGTGCAGGCCGTACCGGTTGAGGACTCCCCCTTCATGGACTTCGGTCGCGACTGGGGCCTGGGTGACCGGGTGACGGTCATCGCGGGCGGCCAGGAGCTCGTCAGCACCGTCACCGGACTGGTGATCAAGGCCGACGAGGACGGTTTCCGTCTGGGCGCCCAGCTCGGCGACCCCTCGGGGTTCGATCCGAACGCATCCGTGGCTGACCGGGTGACGAGCACCGAGTCACGCGTATCCGCTCTGGAGCGGACTGCCGAGTCCGGCGGCGATCCGGACCTTCACATCATGACGATCATGGGAGTGTGGTGAATGGCGGCAACGCCAAGGACCCTGTACCGGGGGGCGATCCCCGCCGACTCGACGGCGGTGTACACCGTCCCCAAGAACCTGACGACCGTGGTCACGAACGTGGTGGCCACCAATCCGGCCTCTTCGGCTGCGGCCCTCTCGCTCAGCCTGGCGGGCACTCCCGCGCTCGCGAAGGTCGGCATCGCCCCGACCGGGCTGCTCACGCTGGAAACCTCCCAGGTCCTCACGGCCGGCGAAAGCATCGAGCTCCAGGGCAACAGCGTCGGCGGCTTCGTCCACATCAGCGGCGTGGAGGTGGCCGCCTGATGGGGCTCTCCGTCTATCCGGCTCCGGAGGACGCTGGTGTCGTCGGCCCGACCGGTGCGACCGGCCCGGCAGGACCCCAAGGTCCCAAGGGCGACACAGGCGCCCCCGGCCCGGCAGGACCACAGGGTCCGCAGGGCATCAAGGGTGCCACCGGCGCGACAGGGCCGACCGGCCCACAGGGCCCGAAGGGCGATACGGGACCGCAGGGTGAACCTGGACCACAGGGTCCACCGGGACCGCAGGGCGAGCCGGGTAGCGGCTCCGTCGACACCGTGAACGGTAAGACCGGACCGGCCATCACACTTACCGCTGCGGATGTGGGCGCCATCGCCACTTCTGCGCTGGGGAAGGCCGGCGGCCCCGCTTCGCTGGACACGTCGGGGAAGGTCCCGACCTCCCAACTTCCGGTAGCACAGGTCGTGTTGCCGAACGAGTTCGCCCCCGAGGACCACGGTCTCGTGGCCTGGGCCTTCGACCCGGTTCTCGCCCACTCGGTTGGCCTGTTCCCGGGATCGGGGCCGATCCGGGTGACAGCTGTACGGCTGCGGCAGTCCACGACGGTCAGCCGTGTGGTGTGGCACGCGACCGGCTACGCCGGCGGTCTGACCTCCGGGAGCTGGGCTGCGATCTACGACTCGACCGGCAAGTGCGTGGCCGCAACGGGCGACATGTCCACGACGGCATACGAGCCTGCCGAGGCCCACAACCAGGGCGGGGCCGCGATCTCCAGCCCTCTGTCCTCCTCCGTCACGTTGGCGGCCGGCATCTACTACGTGGCCTGGCGCATGGTCTACAACACCACCGCAGGCGACGGCCCGATGCTGCTCGCAGCCGAGAGCAGTGCCGGATCACCGCCGAACTTCTTCGGCCCGAGCACTGTACGGCGCTTCGGCTACTACGCGTCCGGTGGCAGCTCGGCCCCCGCTTCCATCTCCATCAGCTCAATGCTCAACGGGGCCAACCGCTTCTGGATTGGCCTATCTGCCTGACCCCGGAGTTCGTTCTTGGCCATCACCTCTTACCCCTTCGACAATCAGGCCGTTACCGAGTCCCAGTGGAGCTTGCTCTTCCGCGAGCTCTCCTCGGGCGTAGCCGCTTCGTCGGACTCGACCGCCTTCAAGGTCACCGCGGATTCCACCGGCATGAAGATCAAGGTCCAGCCGGGCTTCGCCCTGGTGCGCGGGCACGCCGTGCAGTCGACCGCAGTTGAGACGCTGCCGATCGCTGCGGCCGACTCGGCGGCCCGCACGGACGCTGTAGTCCTGCGGCTCGACCCGGCGACCAACGGCATCAGCCTGGCGGTACTGAAGGGCACCCCTGGCAGCAGTTCCCCGGCACTGACACAGACCGATACGGGCGTGTACGAGATCCGCCTCGCCTGGGTCGCCGTGGGCGCCTCCGTCACGACCATCACGGCCGAGGACATCACGGAGGCCCGGCAGTTTGCCCGGACGTTCACCGGTAGCTGGTGGACCAGCACCCGCCCGACCAGCCCCCGCCTGGGCGACCTCGGCTTCAACCGCACCTCCACGACATGGGAATTCTGGGATGGGGCTGCCTGGCGGGACCTGGCGCCGGCCGTCTCGTGGTCCTCGGTGTCCGGCAAGCCCAGCACGTTCCCGCCCACGTCGCACGAGCACTCGTGGTCGGAGGTGACGGGGAAGCCCGGCACGTTCCCGCCTTCATCCCATGGGCACACGTGGGACGACGTTTCCGGGAAGCCCGCGACCTATCCGCCGGCCTCCCACTCGCACTCTTGGTCGTCGATCACGTCGAAGCCGAGCACCTTCCCTCCGTCGAGCCACTCGCACTCGCAGTACCTCACCTCTGGTTCGACGATCTCTTGGGCCAACGGCAGCAAGAGGCCACACACGAACTCGGCCTCAGGCAGTGGGACTTGGTACGCCGTGTGGGTCGAAGGGGACGGGCAGTTCTGCCGGAACACATCGTCGATCCGGTTCAAGCAGAACGTCCGGGACCACGAGATCGACCCGGCGGACGTGCTGGCCCTGCGGCCGGTCATCTACGACCGGAAGCCGACCAAGGAGAAGCCGAACGCCCGGAAGAACGAGGTCGGGCTGATCGCTGAGGAAGTCGAGCAGCATCTTCCCTGGCTGGTCAACTATCACGAGGGCCAGGTCGATGGCCTGCGGTACGACCTTCTTGGCGTCGCGCTCCTGCCGGTCGTCCAGGACCAGGCCGCACGCATCAACGCTCTGGAGTCCCGGCTCGCGGCCATTGAGGCCCGCTTCGGGGAGGCGGCCTGACCATGGCCCCTACCACTGTCGCCGCCCTGATCTCCGCTGCGGGCGCGGTCGCTGTCGCCCTGGTGGGCGCCGTCGCCGAACTGCTTCGGCGCCAGCACCGCGTCATGGGCGAGGTGCGCGAGCAGGTGTCGAACACACACCAAACGAATCTGCGCGACGACCTTGACCGTGTGATCGCCGGCCTCGACCGCGTACTCGCAGGCCAGACGGAGCACAGCCGGGACATCGCCGCTCTCCGGGCCGACCTGTCCCACGAGCGTGTTGAGCGCCTGGCGGTCGCCGAGCGGCTTGACCACCACATGGGCGTCACCGCCGATCCCCGCTGACCTTTCCCTTTTTCCCGAGGCCCTGCCCGTCCGGCGGGGCCTTTCGCATGTCCAGAAGGAGACACCCCCTGTCTGCACTGAAGTATCCGAAGGCCGACACCACCACCCAGTGGTTCTCGACGGCCTACCCCGGCGACACCATGCCGCACCCGAACGTGATCATCTTGCACACGACTGAGGGCAACTCGTGGCCGAGCTACTCGGGCGGCTCCATGGCGCCGAACTTCACGGTGAAGGGTGGCCAGGTCCGGCAGCACTTCGCGGCCAACGAGTCGAGCCGAGCGCTGGAGAACAGGCCGGGCGGCGTCCAGACCAACACGCTCAACGCGGTCCAGATCGAGCTGGTGGGCACGTGCACGAAGGGCGGCCCCGGCCTGTACTGGCCGGACGCCTCCGACGCCGATATGGCGGCCCTGGTCGATCTCGTGAAGTGGCTGACCTCCGAGTACCCCATCCCGGTTGTCTCGACGTCGAAGCCGTGGCTCCCGTACCCGTCTTCGTACGGTTCGGCGGGCGGTCAGCGGATGTCCTTCTCCGAGTGGAACAACTTTGCGGGAATCGCTGGGCATCAGCATGTACCGGAGAACTCGCACGGTGACCCCGGTAATTTTCCGATCAAGCGCCTGATCGAGCTGGTGAAGGGTGCGCCGGCCTCTTCGTCCGCGTCCGGGTCCTCCACCTGGGACGGCAAGAGCTACCCCGGCAACTCGGCCTTCGTCCTGGGCAAGAGCCACCCGGCCGTCACGGTCCTGGGTAAGCGACTCGTGGCCCACGGCTACGGCTCGTACTACAAGGAGGGCCCCGGCCCGACCTTCGGCCTGGCCGACAAGAACGCGACGGCCGCCTTCCAGCGGGCTCAGGGCTGGAGCGGCTCCGACGCGGACGGCTACCCCGGCCCGTCCACCTGGCAGCGACTGATGGCTGCACCGAAGGCCGCATCGTCCATCGTGGCCCTGAAGAGCGGGGTGAAGCCCGGCGCCACCCACCCGCAGGTAGCCGACCTTCAGCGGTTGCTCATCGCGGCCGGATACGGCCCGATCGAGGGTGCGGTGACCACCTACTACGGGAAGAACACTCAGGCCGCGGTGGCTCGCTTCCATCGGAAGAACCCGCAGTACATGAGTAAGGGCAAGACCTACGATCCCGCGATCGGAGCGACCGGCTTCAAGGCCCTCCAGAGGCAGGTGGGGCGCCGATGAGCAAGCACCGCAAGCCTGCTTCTGCCCTCCTCTCCGCCCTGCCCGTCCGTTACCGCTCGCGAGTCGGGGCCGCCTTCGCGGCCCTGGGTGTCCTGGTGAGCATCGCCGCCGTGGTGTTCGCTGACCGGCCCGAGGTTGCCGTGATCGTCCAGGTGATGACCGCCCTCGGCGTGGTCGCGCCGAGCGGCGAGGAGACGGACACCGAGTAGCGGGTGCCCCCGCCGGCCTTCCGTGGCTGGCGGGGGCGCGTGGTCAGGCGTTGTCCCCCTGCTGCTTCTCCCGGTTTCGCCTGGCCAGCGCTTCGATTTCTTCCACGCTCACCACACTCCGGGCCCGAGTGCTGCTGGGCTTCTTGCGCGCGGGGGTCTTGGCAGCCTTCTTGGCGGGCGCCTTCTTCGCCGTGGCCTTTGGCTTGGCGGGCTGGATCGCCATTTCCGCCGCCCCGTCCCCTGAGGGGATTTCGAATTTACGTTCGAATGTCTGGGTCTCGCCTCCCCCGAGATCAACGTTCACCGAGATGGTGAGGCGCCCGGTTGGCACCTGCGCAGCGTCTACGTCACGCAATGTGACAACAATCTCCATCTACCCCTCCAGGATCAACGCTTGGACACGTTTCACGTTGACTAGCCTATGGTGAATGTGTAACCGTATACGGCAAGAGGAGGGGGAGAAGCCCTTGGCAGCCGTGTCGGCGCGGGCGTCAGAGTAGGCGCGCGGCCCCCACAAGGAAGGCGAAGGGGAGACATGCCCGCACCCACGAAAATCGTCGACGAGAACGAAGTCCTCAAGTGGTTCCAGCAAGGTAAAACCTATGCCTGGATGGTCCAGCAGTACAAGGAACTGTACGGCCGCGAGACCAGCATTTCGATGTGGGCTAATTACCGTCGGCGACACCTTATGCAGCGCCGAATTACGCGAGATGACGACCTGATCCCCTGGCACGTCAAGGAAGAGCATCGTTACCGCTACGACCTGACCATGCTGCGCGCGGAGGCCCGGCGGCGAGATGGCAAGGAGCTCAGCGCGGACATGGAGCAGAGGCTCGAAGCATGGCTCCGCGACCTGAAGGCCAAGGATGCCGTCGTGTACTACAACCCCGATACAGAGGAAGGATTTTTCCTCGTCCCTCGGGAAGAGTCGGATGACGACCTTATCCGCCGCCCGCCGGAAAAGACGACCAAGCGACCTCGCGCGACCTGACCCCGCATCAAATTCACGCGCCCTCGGAGATTCCTCTCTCCGGGGGCGCGTGCGTTTCCCCTACGGTATCCACCTTGTCCTGCTGGCGCATCGTCCTGCGGGATGCAGGTATGGCTTTCATATCCTTCTCAAGGTTGACCGGGGCAACTACGGAACGTACTACTGTGTCCGGAGCACGACGAACGGCGAAGGTGTACAGCCACATCCCGGAGGTACACCAAGGGAGGGATGATCGAGTGGCGCACACCACAGCACCAAGGGGTCGCAGCACTCACCACACCGCCCGGACTGGTGTCAGCGAGACACTCGGGACCGTCCACCTGCATGCGGATGCCAGCCAGTACGACTTCCACCTGACCTTGAGCCGCAACTACCTCTGTGCCGACTTCAGGCGGGCTCTGGCCCGCGCCGCCTCGCTGGGCCTCACGCTCGCGCCCGAGGCGGACGAAGAGCAAGAGCTCGTCGGCGATGCCGTGCGTGTGCCCCTGATCCCCATAGTCGACTTCCCGGAGGACGCCCCTTCATGCCGCCACTGAGCCTGGCAACTCTCCCCGCCGCCCCCTCGCTGTCCGTACCACGTGACGGCAGGGGGCGGCCCCTTGTCGTCCCCAAGGGCGGCGGCAAGCCGCGCAGCCTGACACGCACGACGACCTTCGTCGACGCCATCGAGGACAAGGCGGCGCTCGGCGCCTGGCGTCAGCGCATGACGCTCGTCGGAGCGGCGAGAACGCCCTCGCTCGTGGCCCGTTCGGCGAACGTGGACCACACCACCCGAGAGGGCAAAGCTGAGCTGGATGCGCTGGCCGAACGTGCGATGGGCGCCGCCGGGGCCAACGACCGGCGCGAGCGGGGCACACACCTGCACACCCTGTCTGAGTACGTGGATCGAGGCGAACCGCTGCCGCGCGGGGCCTCCGCCTCGGACCTGGCGGACATGGCCGCGTACAAAATAGCCACCGCGGATTTCGACGTGGTGGCCGTCGAGACCTTCGTCGTGGTTGATGAGCTCGGCGTAGGCGGCACCTTCGACCGCATCGTGCGATACAGCGGGCCGGGCCCGGACGGCAGGCCCATTTCGGGCTTGTTCATTGCGGACTTGAAGACCGGCAGCGTGGAGTACAGCCGCCTGAAGATGGCTGCTCAGCTCGCGGTCTACAGCCGGGGCGAGCTGTACGACCACACGAAGTTTCCCGTGGACGACCGGGACAAGAAGGCGCTGGCCGCGTGGAAGCGGCGCGAGGTGCCGGCCGCGCTCGCAAGTGAGGCGTACTCGCCGGCCCCGGCCGTCAACCAGGACTGGGGCATCATCATCCACCTGCCCGCCGGATCGGGCGAGTGCACGCCCTACTGGGCCGATCTGCGCCTCGGCTGGGAGGCCGCGCAGGCGGCGCGGATCACGCGGGCCCTGCGCTCAAAGAACCGGAGCGCCCTTTGTCCGTTTTAGCTTGTTTCGCCGGACTTCAACGTGTAACTTGAACATAGCGCCAGAGGAGCGGCGCGTCCGAGAGGGGTGAGTTTGAGCGACATACATCGGTCCGTGACGGTGACCGTGAAGTCCGGTAAGAACCATGACGACTGGTGGGCGGTCTTCCGTGGCACCTCGTACGAGGTGTACGAGGACGTGGCCACGTTCTTCGGCTTCGAACGGGAAAGTGTGACGAATCTGAGCCTTCACGAGCTGGTCAACGAGGCTTCGAAGACGGCTCAAGGCGTCGCCACGTTCGTCCGCGAGCTGGGGGCCACGATCGTGCCGTCCCCGAAGCCCGCAGCGCCCAGCGAGGACCCGTGGGCTGCCGCCCAGGCCGCTCCGGCGCCGAGCCATGAACAGGGGCCGGCGAGCGCGCTACTGGAGCAGATCGCCGCCTGCCAGACCACGGACGAGCTGAAGAAGCTGTGGGCCACCAACCAGCAGGCGTTCGCTGACCAGGCCGTGATGGACGCCTGGAAGGCCCGCGGCCGGGCCCTCAAAGCCGGCGCATGAGGAAGGACGACCGCCGGTTCCTGGCGACTTACCTCGCTGTGCTCGTGACTATGGTCACGCCTTCCGTCTGGCTCTGGATCTCGGCAGGCGACATGCCCGCCCGATGCATCAGCCGATAACCCCAACACCCAACCAAAGGAGCCTAGTTAGTGGCACTGAACCTCGCTTCTCTTCCCTCCTCCAACGGCGGCTGGTTCAAGCCGCGGGACGTGGCCGATGCCGTCGCGATCCTCGTCGAGGTCAAGGGTTTCGACAGGCAGCGGCCGACGCCGAACGGGCCGAAGGACTCCGTCCTCGCCGACATCTCCGTATGGAAGTCGCGGGAGCAGCTCGGCGGCGCCCCCGAGATCAACCAGGGGCAGCGCATCGAGCAGACGGTGCTTGCCCGTGACCTTGAGTCGGTCGTCGGTCAGGCCGTGCTCGTCACGGTGGATCAGGTGCCGTCGAAGAAGCCCGGCGGCAACCCGGCGTGGGTCTGGAAGCCGGTGACGGACCCGGAGATCGTCAACGCGGTCGTGGCGTACGGCGAGCAGCGTGATGCGGCCGTGGACGCGGCTGCGGCTGCGGCCCCTGACTTCGACTGACGCAGCGCCGGCGCAGGGGCGGCCGTTGGGTCGCCCCCGCCCAGACAGAAAGGAGACACCGAGTGCTGACCCCTGGTCGCTCGCTGACGATGCATGCCGAATCGGGCCGCGAGCTGCCGCGCGTGGAAGCGTTCGAGGCGCTCTACAACATGGGCTGTCGGCCGCGTCACGGCGAAGTCATCATGATTGCTGGCAGGTCGGGGACGCAGAAGAGTGGCCTGGCCCTGTACTGGGTCGCCCAAATGAACCTGCCCACCCTGTACTTCAGCGCGGACATGAGCGCCTTTACTGCGAGCAGCCGCCTCGCGAGCATGGCGACCGGCGACACCACGGAGATGGTCGAGGCCGGGATGTCTGCTGGCGGCCGGTATCGCGAGACGTACGTGAACGCACTGCGGGACTCGCGGATCACCTTCTCGTTCGGCAGCCCGATCACGTGGCGCGCGGTCGACGAGGAGTTGGAGGCGTACGTCGAGCTCTGGGACGCCTACCCGGAGGTCGTCGTCTTCGACAACCTCATGGACTTCGAAGGCGCGGAAAGCGACTACACCGAGCAGATGGCCGTGATGTCCAACGCGACCGAGCTGGCCCGCGCGACGGGCGCGACCGTGATCATCCTTCACCACGCGTCTGACAAGTCCTGGGAGGCCAAGAGCGATCCGTGGGCACCGCCGAGCCGCGATCAGGTGAAGGGTGGCCTGAGCGAGAAGCCGGAGCTCTCGCTCTCCGTGGCGCTGGACCCGAACAGCCTGGAGTACCGCATAGCGGTGATCAAACAACGCATGGGCCCCTGCGATCCGACGGGCCGGCGTTACGCGACCCTGCGGTGCCACCCGGAGGTGACCCGCTTCTCGAAGGTGGAGCGGATGACGCTCTTCTCCCAGCCCGAGCCGAAGCCCTGGTCACCCACGGCCGTGCTCGACAAGTCTTGACCTGAAAGGCTTAGTGTGACAGACATAGCGGCACGGAATCGCCGAAACAAGAGGGCCGGCGCCCGCTGGGAGGCGGAGCTCCGGAACGAGCTGCGGGCAGCAGGCTTCGACATCGAACGGCTCCGCCTGACGGGCGCGGAGGACGAGGGCGATCACGTCGTACGGCGGGACGAGCCCGCCCGCCACCGCCGGTTCCTGATCATCGAGACGAAGAACGCACAGTTCCAGCCGGGTCCCTTCCTGAAGGAGGCCCTCCGGGAACGCGACAACTATGCGCGGCACCGGGGCCTCGACCCACGAGAGGTGGAGGTCGTGGTTATCGTCCGGCGCCGGGGCGCGAGCTGGCGTGACGCCTACGTGCTGACCACGGTGGGCGAATTCTTCGACCTGCCTGCGGAGGCGGCGTGAGACAGCACGAAGAGGCCGAAGAGCAGGCCCGCTTGCGCCGGGAGCTGCGCGAGCTCCTGGACGACTTCACCACCCCGCAGGGCCTCGGCGATCTCGGCTATGACCCGCACGCCCGCTTCTTCCGGGGGGAGCGCATCGCGTGATGCCGGCCGAGGAAGTCTGCGGGTTCGAGGCGTTCCTTGACTGCCTCAACGATCTCGACTTCGACGGTCAACTCCTCATGGAGCTGGAGGAGTTCTTCGACATCTGGATGCACGACCTGGACGAATGGATGCTCCCGTGAACCTTCGACGGCTGCGGGACTTCGAGGACCAGGACCAGGAGAAGCCCACCCTCGCGGCCGTTCTGGATCACTACGAAGTCGACTACAACCCCGGGCGAGCCACAGGCATGGCCCCGTGCCCGCTGCACGAAGACAACACCCCCTCGCTCTCGTACCACCTCGACCGCGGCCTGTGGAAGTGCCACTCCTGCGGCGAAGGCGGGGACAGCTACTCACTGTTGATGAAGAAGGAAGGCGTGACGTTTGCCCGAGCACGAGCCCTTGCGGCCTCTCTCTCCCTCGCAACGGAAGATGCTGGAGGAAGCGACCGCGAGCTATCAGGCAGCGCTTACGGCGGACGCCGCTCGACATCTCCTCGGGCGCGGCATCACGAAGGACGAGGCGGCTACGTACCGGCTTGGCGTCGTCGTTGACCCCTTCCCCGGCCACGAGCGGCAGGTAGGGCGCCTGGCGATCCCGTACCTCGCCCACGACGGTCACCCGCTCACGATTCGGTTCCGGTGCCTTCAGGACCACGACCACCGCGCCTTCCGGCACGGGAAGTACAACACGCTGAAGGACGATCCGCCGAGGCTGTACGGGGTCGACGCGATTCACCGCGCGGGCGACGAGATCCACGTGACGGAGGGCGAGCTCGACGCCATCACCCTGCGCCGGATCGGCTTCCACGCGACCGCCGTACCCGGCGCCGCCCTCTGGCAGCCCCGGCACAGGCGAATGCTCGCCGGTTTCTCGAAGGTGTGGGTGTGGGGTGACCCGGACGAGGCCGGCGCCGAGCTGGTGACGCGCATCTCGCGGTCCCTGAGGACCGCGCAGGGCGTACGGCTGCGCGACGGCGATGTCACCGAGACGTACATGGCCGGCGGCCCGGAGGCCCTGATCGATCTCTGCCCGACCGCTGCCCGCATTCCCGACGCCTACCGCCTGGCCGCGTGACCGCACCCCACGACGAAAGCAACACCCGATTGACTGAGACGACCACGAAGACGAAGAGGCCGGCGGGCCGCAAGACGAACCCGGCGACGGCCATCCTCGCTGAGGTGAAGGCGGAGCGGAAGGCCGTCGAAGCCGAGCCGATCCCCCTTGCGGGCGGCCAGCGCCCCACCAAGGCCAAGGTCCACTACCAGCGCGAGGCGAACAGGTGGCGGTCGGTCGAGACGAGTCGCCGGCTCGCCGAGAGGCCCGGATGGGACGCCTCCCTCCTCGCCGCCCTGTACGGCGCCCTCGCCGAAGCGGAGCCGAAGAACGCCCGATCCGGCCTTGTCCGTCTGGCCGCTCTCGCGGTCGCCGCCGTGGAGGACATCGACCGGGAGACGACGTGAACGAGGAACTGCCGGGCAAGCCCGGCCCCCGTCTCGTCGGCATCTGGAAGGCCCTTGATCCCGTCGAGCGTGAACACCTCGGACGACACCTCCTCGGCGGTACGGCTGCCGAGGATCTGGTCTGGATTCTCGCCCGCTACGGACACCACATCTCCGCATCGACCATCCGCACGTACCGGCGCCGGCTGCGCCAGGAAGCGAAGAACCCCTCTTGAGCGATCTCCTCGACGAGCTTCTGTCCAAGCCCGTGGGCCCCTCCATACCAGGCCGCCCGGCCGACCCTGACCGCGACTTCACCCGACAGATCGAAGTGAACGGAGACGCGGCCGAGGTCACCGTCCGCGGCCCCGAAGGGATGGACCCGCAGGGCAGCGCAGCGGCCTGCCTGAAGGCCCAGGGGCTCGACCCTGCCGAGTGGGAGGTAAAGGGGTTCCGGTCCTCCGAGTGGACGATGCCGAACGGCCAGACCGGGCTTTCGACGCGCTTCCAGTTCGCCAGGAAGGCCGCCACCGCTCAGATCACGCCGGACATCGACGAGTTGCTGGCCGTGGTCGACTCCTACGAGCCGCGCTGGCCGGTCGGTGGCCTCCCCGAGGGGGACCACGCGTTCGTGATCGCTTTGGGCGACATGCAGTTCGGGAAAACTGACGGTGATGGTGTGGAGGGCACTCTCCGTCGCACGGTGGAGTGCATCGACCGCGCGGCCGAGCTGCTCGACGTGTACCGGGGCCGCGTGGACATTGGGCACGTTCACGTGGGCTGGCTGGGCGATCACATCGAGGGCTTCCAGAGCCAGGGGGGCGCGAACGCGTGGCGGACGGGCCTGACCTTGACGGAGCAGATCCGGCTTACCCGCCGTGTCATGCTGCACACCGCCCTCACGTTCGCTCCGCTGGCCGAGCGCGTGTCCATGGCAGCTGTGCCGGGCAACCACGGCGAGGCGGTCCGCATCGCCGGGCGGGGTGTGACCCGGTACGACGACAGCCACGATACGGAGTCACTGATCGCTGTTCGGGATGCGCTCGCCCTGAACGACGAGCTGTACGGGCATGTCGAGTGCTACGTGCCGGACACCGACGAGCTGACGGTAGTGGTCGACTGCGCGGGGACGACGGTGGCCCACGCTCACGGACACCAGTGGAGGCCGGGCAAGCATTGGGAATGGTGGCGTGGCCAGGCGTTCAACAAGGACTCCGCCATGCACCAGGCCGACGTTCTTCTCGCCGGCCACCTCCATCACGAGTTCGTGGACACGGACGGGCTGCGGACGTTCATCCAGCCTCCGGCGATGGAGAGCGAATCGACGTGGTGGCGCCACGCGAAGGGCACCACGGGGGCGCCGGGGTTGATCGTCGCCCTCACCAAGGACGGTCAGGTCCCCGTGAAGGAGGTGGTCCGATGAGCGACGCCTTCGACTGGACGGTCCTCGACGAGCCGCAGGTGCAGCAGGTGATCAACGTGGTGGCCGGGAAGTTCGGCATGGATTACGGCCTCGCCCTGGAAGCTGCCGACGCTCGACAGGAGGCGACGCTCATCGTGGCGGAGAAGGCGGCCGAGGCACGCGAGCTGCTGGCCAAGGGCGCCGGCCTGCTGCACCGCTGGCTGTGCCAGCAGCTCCGGAACCGCTGGCTGACCGAGCTGCGGCATCAGTCCCGGCACCTCTCCTACGAGGTGGCGCTGAACGGGGCGGAGAGGGGTCTTCTGTGAGCGGGTACGACAGGCGCCTGGTCGAACATCTACTCCCTGCCGTGTGGTCTCCGGAGGCCGCGTACGGCATACGGAATCCGCAGGCCCCGGACGCCGACATGCCGAAGGGCACGGTCGACCCCCGATCCGCGGGGACACTGTTCGCCCACTTGGCGGACATCCGCCGGGCCTGGGCTCTGTGCGAGCTTTCCGAGGGCGAGCGTCGTGCCCTCTTCCTCCGGTACGGGCTCGACTGGCCGGACCAGGAGATCGCGGCCGAGGACGGCGTGACGGACCGGGCGGTCCGGTACCGCCTCGAACGAGGCGTCGGCAAGCTCGCGGCGTGGCTGAACGGCCGCCAGTACGTTGACGGATACGACGAGCTGACCGCAGCATGAACAACCGCCCCCCAGCCTCATGGCCGGGGGGCGGTTTTTGGTTTGCCGCACGCGAGCGCAGTTACGGGAGAAGGTTGCTCTGCCCGGCCCGGACGCTCTGCGTGAAGAGCTCGTAGTCCTTGCGGGAGACGATGAGAACCTGGGCGTCCGGGTCGCCCACGTCCACGGAGTCCCGCAGCGCCACGACATCGCCTACGAAGGCGACTTCGAGGCAGTTGTTACCGCCGTTGGACATCTCGCTCTTGGCCCAGACGGCGTTGGTCAGGTCGACATTACTCTTCATGTCTAGCAGTCCTTGGTCAGTTCTTGGATGTAGCGACGAGACGCTTGCGCGTCGAGGGCCTGTGTCCGGAGGGAATCGAGAGCGGACCTGTACCGGTCCACGTCCCCATCTTCCTCGAAGTAGACAGAGGTTGTCTTGGTCTCAACGACCACGATCGGCGAGCCCACCTCGAATTCTAGAAGCTGGAAGGGGCCGTCGATCGCAGCGTGAGCACCGGCTTCGAAGGGGAGCACCTGTACGACTACGTTGCTGCGTTCGTCCATCACGGTCAACAGGTATTCGAGCTGCTCCTTCATGACCTTCGGCCCGCCGACGACGCGGCGCAGTGCCGATTCATCCAGGATGCAGTGCAGGTCGAGCGGGTCCTCTCGCGAGAGAACCGCCTGCCGAGCGAGTCTCAGCTCGACGAAGCGAGCAACCTCGCGTTTCGATGACCACACCTGGCTGCGCTCAACGATGGACGTGGCGTACGCCTCGGTCTGAAGTAGCCCCGGGATCATCGTCAGCAGGGCCTCTGACCGTATCGCCATGCCCTCAAGGTAGAGGAAATCCTCGAAGCCGTCAGTCTGCACAGCTTCCCGGTACTCGTGCAGCAGGTTCGTACGCTTGCCGGATGCGGCTTGTGCTGCCATGGCCCGGACCTTGGCCCGTGTCTCCTCCGACTCCACGCCGTAGACGCTGAAGAAGGCCGTCAGCCCGAGTCCCGACACTCTCTGTTTGCCATTTTCGATCTTCGAGAGCGCTGGCTTGCCGCTGAGCCCAAGCCGTTCTGCTGCCTCCTCCAGGCTCAGGCCGGCAGAACGGCGCAGTGACCGCATCAGTGATCCGAACCGCCTACGGTGCACGTTCGGTCGGGCTTCGACCATGACTCACCTCCCTGGCCCCGCAGGGTACCGGGCGTCGCAGTGTCGTCATATGCCAGTTGCCTTGTAAGCAACGTTTCTTGTCGTGGGGGGTTGCCCGCAACGTTTCTCTTGGGCCATCGTTGCACTCGTCGGGAGATTCCGCGAATCACCCCAACCCGGCGCATGCCGTGGTGTATTGACGCCGCGTCAAGCGCTCGCAAGACCGCACACGAGTTCGTCAACAGATGCTCAACCCCCGCTGACGTGCGTCTTCACCACGCTCGTCAGAGCACAGGAGACAGCTATGACGCACCCCCCTGCCCAACGCGCTCGACCGGTCCCTCTCCTGGACACCGCCGCCGCCACCCGCATGAGCGACGACGCCTTGGCGCTCCAGCTCGACACCACGACGCGTGACGCGATCGAGAGCACGACGGCACGGCTTACCGAACAGGTCCGGGCCTTCGACGCAGCGCTTCCCCGGGACAGCGTGGCGGCACGCGGAGACCACGAGGAAGTCAGGAACCTCTTGGCGAGGGCGCCCAAGAACGGTGCCGTCACCTTCTCCGTCCACGCGTACATGCGGGACCTCGCCCGGATGCTGCGACGCCTGATCTTCCAGTACGAGGCCCAGCAGGTGCGCCGGGAGCCCAAGGAGGGCGGCGAAGAGGGGGGTGGCATATCGACCCAGCCCAAGCCTGCCGCGCCGAGCAGGACAGGCACGTCCTCCTGCGGCTGCGCACATCCGCACCGGCGCCGCTGGGTGCGCCTCACCACTTCCGGGGGATGCTGATGGTCGGCACGCATGAAATTGCCCGTGTTGTGAACGCATACGTGCACCGCCGGCCTGGCGAGTCGCTGGCGTTAGCCCCTCTGTGGCAGACGCTTCAGCAGCACGCCAAGACCGGCACCTGCGCCCACAGGGGGTCATGTCCGGTCGTCAAGGTCAGTCCCGTTGTCGTCGACGAGCACCACCGGGTACTGACGCTCGAAAGCGTACGCGGCCGACTCCGCCTTCCGGAGGCTGGAGTACCGGCAGGCTTTGACACCCTCCCGGAGCTGGCGATCAACCTGGCGCGGGCCCTGGGCGCCTGGGAGGTCTGGGTTCAACCCGGCTGCGAAGACCCGATCCATCTGGAGCCCGCCCGTGCGGACCCGGAAGACGGACTGCGTACACGAGTGGCTATCCGCTATCTGTACCGCACCCACTCGGAGACGTGCCGGTTTGCCCCGGGCGCACCCCAGAGGTGGACGCCGCTCAGCGAGATGGACCACACCCTCGCCGATCGTGTCGGCACCTTCCTCGCCGAAGAGGTCGCGTGAACCCCAGACGTGCACACCAGTGGGTATTTGTTGGCGTTCACTTGGCGCTGCTCGCCTTGCTGGTCTGTGCCATTGCTTCCGCCCCCAGGGGAGGTTCCATTCCCCCGCCCCCTGCGGACGGAACCCGAGTCCAACCCCAACGCTCCCTCTTCCCTCCCATGGTGGGGCGCGTTGGGGTTGGGCTCCCCAACACCGAAAGGTAAGGACACCAACCGTGAAGCACGTCGCGCTGGCCTTGGGTGCCGCCCTCGGCATCGCACACATCGCCCTCGCCGAGAGGCGGCACCGGGACCGGAAGCACATCGCATTCGTGGGTCTGCACGCCGAGCTCTCCCGTGACACCGCTGCCGATCCTCGCTTCGCCGATCTCGTCAATTCGAGCTACTTCGAGGATCTCGACGCGGACGGCCGGGCCCGGATGATCACCTGCAACAGGTGGGTCAACCTCTGGAGCGCCATGCTCCGCCACGGCTACATCACCAAGCGCGGCGCACGCAACGTCGCGGAGACGTTCATGCAGAGCGAGACGAACCGCGACTACTGGGTTCGGGCTTCCCCCTACCGCCGTACCGACTTCCGGGACCGCCACGACGAGCGTTTCTTCGGAATCATGGCCGACGCCTTCGACGAGGTGCGGCTCGCCTGACACGGACTCCCGCCCGGCTGACGGTGGCCGGGCGGGTGCACGCCGGCTCCGGAAAACCCTCCTGAGCCGAGTCGAGTGAGAGGACGTTCCAATGGAGCAGAACACCTCGGCGCAGCCCGAGACCCCGAGCAGCGACCTGCTGGTCGCCCGCGAGAAGGTCACTGCTGCGCGAGCCCGCATGTTCGTCCCGTCCGACAACACCGGCGGCAAGTCCGACGGCAACGACGCCTGACGGGACGGATGAACACATGACCGCATCTGCTTCTGCGGTCGTCGCGCGCCTCGGTGAGGACTTCCTCACCGAGGCGTTCGGCCGCAGCTACCGCCTGTCTCGCGGCGACGCCGAGTCCGTCGCGGGCATCCTCACCTGGGCCGAGTTGAACGATGTGCTCGCCCAGCACCGCATGGAGCCGCCTCGGCTGCGGCTCTCGGCCGATGGGGTTGTCATCCCCCTTGACGCCTACACCGTCCCCGAGGTCGCCAAGCGCCGTACCGTCTTCCATCGCACCCACCCGGCCGCACTGCACGAGCAGCTCGCCTCGGGGGCCACGCTGGTCATCGATGCGGTCGATGAACTGCTGCCCGGCGTTCAGGCCCTGGCGTCAGAGCTGGAGACCGCTCTTCGCTCCAAGATCCAGGTGAACTTGTATGCGTCCTGGACCGCCCGCGAAGGCTTCGGAGTGCACTGGGATGACCACGATGTCGTCGTGGTCCAGGTGGACGGCTCGAAGCGCTGGAGGCTTTACGGACCCACCAGGAAAGCCCCCATGCACGTGGACGTGGCGGAGCCCGAGCAGCCTCCCGAGGAGCCCGTAGCCGAGTTCGTTCTCACCCCGGGGGACGTGCTCTACCTCCCGCGTGGTTGGTGGCACTCCGTTTCGGCCTCCGAGGGCGAGCGGTCCCTTCACCTGACGTGTGGCCTGAGCGTCGCCACGGGCGCAGACCTGATCGTGTGGCTGTCGGAGATCCTGCGCGAGCACGAGGTCGTGAGGACCGACCTGCCGCGCTTCGGCACCGACAAGGAGCGCACCGAGACCGCCTTGGCGCTGCGGGACCTCCTCGTCGCCGAGCTGAGCGACCCGGACGTGATCAGCCGGTACTTCGCCCTCCGAGACGCCAACGAACGGGTGAGGTTCCGCCCCAGTCTTCCGTTCGTCGCCGGCCTGCCCGCCGACCCGGACCTCTCCGCCCGGCTCCTCACCACGCGCCACGACCTGCGGCTGACCGCAGAGGGAAACGCGGTCCTCACTGCGGGCGGAGAGTCACTCACGTTCGCCGGGGCCGCTCACCCGGTCTTACGAGCGTTGGCTGACCGGCAGCCTCATCGGCTGCGGGATCTGGCCTCCGACGCCCAGCTCACCGTCGAGGTGGTGGCCGGTGTCGTCTGGGAGTTGGTCAAAGCGCAGATCGTCTCCGTGGACGGTGACCGATGAACGCGACCCTCGGGCTCGGCACCTACCGGGTGCGCAGCATCTCGGAGGCGGCCAAAGCGGCGGTTGCCAGCGGGGCGGACTGGATCGACACGGCCCCCAACTACCATCACGGTCAAGCGGAGCGGCAGCTCAAGCCGGTGCTGGACGCCTATCCGCTGGTCCCCGTCTCCACGAAAGTGGGCTTCTTCACCCCCGACCAGGCGCGGAAAGCCCTCGCCGAGGGCGTGCTGACCAAGGAGGAAGCGGAGGCGGGCCACTGCCTGAATCCGCGGGCCGTGACCTGGCAGGCTCAGCAGAGCCTGGCCGCGCTGGGACGCGCTCCCGCCATCACCTTCGTCCACAACCCGGAACGCCAGCTTCACAGCCGCCGTGACCTGGAAGTCCGGCTCTACGAGGCTTTCGTCGCGCTGGAGAAATGTGTCGACCGGGGCCTCACCAGGGGCTATGGCGTCGCCACCTGGAACGCCCTCCACGAGAACTTCATCTCAGTGGATCGCATCGCCCATATCGCGAAGCAGGCCGGTCGTGGAACCAGCCATCTCACGGCGATCCAGCTCCCGTTGTCCATCGTCCACATCCGCCCGCTGGTAGACGCCGGGCAGGGTTACGGATTCCTGACGACCGCCCAGTCCATGGACATCGACATCTTCGCCTCTGCCCCGCTTCACGGCGGGGACCTTCTCCAGATGATCCCCGAGTCCGTGGCGGAAGAGGTAGCGCCCGGCGCGTCACCGCTGCGCGTTGCTCTCGGTTTCGTCGCCTCCACGGAGGGGGTGAAGCGTCTGCTCCTGTCCGCGTCGTCTGCGGCACACTGGGCAGATGCCGCAAAGGCTGTCGAAGAACCGCTGTCCGACAAGCACATGAAGGAAATCGCGAGTGCCTTCGCTCCCTGATGACGCACAGCTCGTCGCACGCATGCGCGCAGAGCTGGAGTACGCCGTAGACACCTTCGGGTGCAAGCGGGAAGAAGGCGGCACAGAGGTGTGGGGCTGGGACGGGCGATCCCTGTCTGCCCCGGTCACAGCGGAGGGCCGTCAGTGCTGGATTCGAGTAGCAGGTCAGCTCCGAGGCAAGGTGACCTCCGGGGCATACAACGGCCCCGAGGCCGCCGCGTGGCACATCCCCGCCAAGGTGCCAAGGCCACAGTTCATCGGGATGCACCGCTGGGAACGCGGAGGGTTTTCGTACTACGCGGATCTGCACACCCATCTGCTCGGCCGGCCTCTCTCGGCGACCGCGCTACCCCCCGATGATCTGCGGCTCTCCGATCACTGGTGGGACCAACTGGCGGGTGCCCTTGCCGCCATCTCCCGTGTGTCGAGCTCGCGCGTTGCGGTTCGCGCCGAACGGCTGACCTGGGCCATGCCGAGGTTCCTCGGCCATGGCGCCCCGACGGAACCGCCGAGCTGGACCACCGCACACGGGGATATCCAGTGGTCCAACCTCGCCGGCCCGGAACTGGAGATCATCGACTGGGAGCGCTGGGGGTGTGCCCCCGAGGGGTACGACGTGGCGGTTCTGTACGTGTCGAGCCTGGCGGCCCCCGACGTGGCAGCCCAGGTTCGGGACCGATTCAGCGATGTGCTGGACTCGCCAGCAGGCCGCTTCTCCCAGCTCTACGCCGCGAGCGAGTTCATCCAGGGCTTCGAGCGGGGAAACAATCTGCGGCTCGAATCACCGCTTCGGGCCCTCGTCGCCAGCCTCCTGTGACGGCAGAGACGCTCCGGTCACGCTGCCCTCCGCAGCCGACCGGGGCAGCTCGCCGAGCGCAGTGTCCGAGGCGCTCGAAGCTGTCTCCGCAGGCGTGTTCGCGGCTTCCTGGACCTCGCTCACGGCCTTGTGACCCTCCCCCTGGGGTGCGCTGTCCGAAGCGGCGATGACAGTCTCCACGACTTCACCGATGGCGACACGGGGAACGTCCGTGACGCCTTCGCATGCGGCGGGCTCGGACTCGGCCAAGACCTCGTTGGTTACCGGGTTGGTAACCGTGACCGTGACGATGGGCTCGGAAGCAGAAGCGGACTCCGAATCAGCGTCGGAGACCGGGGCAACGACCTGAGCGGTGACTTCCACGTGCGGAGAGAGGCGGGAAGCCGCGGTGAGGGAAACTGTGCCGGCCTCCGGGTCATGGTCGATGTCGACCACGGGCTCGAAGCCCGGCCCGGCAAGCTCGCGCATGAAGCTCTGGAACGGCAAGACGTTCTGGATCACGTCTCGCACTCCTTCGGGCAGCAGTTCCAGGGCGTGGTGAAGAGCGTCGTCGTCGCCTTCGTCCGCCCCTTCCTCGTGGGCCGAGTCGATTTCGTTCTCAAGCGGCGCGAGGATGCGGTAGGTCTCGTGGCTGACTGGCGCCTCGTCACCGTCCGTCTTCTTCGCCAACCTGGCTCCGGGAGCTGCGGCGGTCTCCTTCAGCGTCGCCTCCTGCCCGGTCTCCTCGTCCGCTCCCTCTTCGATCTCGCCTTCCCGTTCGACCGTCGCGGACGCCTGGTTGGGCCCGTAGGCCAGCGCGTACGCCTGTTCCTCGCTCATCCCCCGACGGGTGGCCTCCTTGATCAGCGCATGCCTCTGCTCCTCGGTCATCGGGACGCCCGCAACGCCACCGTGTCCGTCGAAGAAGGACACGACATACCCGTCCTGCGGCTCGTTCGTGTAGATCGCAGTACGCGCCCCCTCGGCCTGCTGGCCACCCTCGTGCTCGGCGCTGCCGATCTGCGGGTCCGGAGCCACGAGGGCCGGCTCCTTGGGTGCGGCGGCCTGGTGGGTGGCGGCGTAGGTGCCCGAGTAGGCCACCGCCGTGGCAAGCATCCCGTAGCCCAGGATCGCCGTCCTCCTATGCCGCTCGCCTCGCGCGGGCACGGCGAGCAGGCGAGCGGCGGAGTATCGGTGAGTAGGCACGGGAGACCCCCCAGAGGATGTGGAACGACTTGCTCCGCTTAGCTAATCACGGGAACGGTTGTTCGAATTTAAGAAGGATGCCCTAACCATCCTGGGGGTGGAGAGCTAGCACTCCCAGAGGAGTACGAAGGGGTCGTCCGTGCGCTCTGGGGAGGAGCTGGGCGTCACCCTGGACGCTGATTCGCGCCGTTTCCACCGCCACACGATCGCCACACAGCACTGAGAAACACCCGGAAACAGCCACGAAGAGTGAGCAATGGTCACTCGACCCTCAGCAAGAGAAAGGGCCCCTGACCAGGCAAAACGCCAGTTCAGGGGCCCCTCTGCGGCGAGGTGGCAGACGAGTCGAGCTATACGCCGGGTTCTGTTCCCCGGGCGCCTCACGGACCCTGGGCTCCGCCCGGGCCCCGGGCTCCTCGATGCCCCGGGGTCCTCGCGGATTCCGGGAACGGCCCCGTCCCCGCGAAAGCGGTCACGCTCTCCTCACGCGGGCGTCCGCCGCGCGATCCAGTCGCGGGCCGCCAGGAGGGGTTCGCGGCGCATCGTCCAGCGCATCCGCTCCTCGAACGTCATCTCCGCCAGCGTGCGTCCGGTCCCCCGCACCTCGAAGACGGAGGTCCATCCGCCCAGCGAGCCCCGGCCGTCGACCAGCCGCCCCTCCGTACGGCCCTCCCAGATCGCGCACTCGCCGTCCAGCACGACGCCGACCGCGCTCGTGGCGGTCGCCGTCACCGGCTCCCCGCACCGGACGGCGTCCTTGAGGCCCTGGGCGCCCAGGCCGTCCACGAACCACCTGACGAGCGCCCCGGGCAGGCCGTTCCAGCCGTCGACGGCGAGGCCCGTGTCCTCGACGAGGACGGGCACCGGCAGCCCCAGGGCCGCCACCTGCGCCAGCTTGTGCTCCACCACGCACCGCACGTCCACCGACTGCACCTCCAGCAGGTCGGTGCGCAGCACCTCCACCTCGGGGAAGACGTCGCCGACTTCCTCGATCTTGATGGGGTTCCCGCTGGCCAGAAGAATCCCGCCCACGCGGATCAGCCCACCGGACGGACGTCGATGAACGCGCCGCGCCGGTCGAGATCGAGCACGGTCGCCGTGTCCTGGGCGAGGGCTTCGGGATCGGCGTTCGCCAGGACCACGCGCCCGTACGAGGTGATCAGGTCGGTCGTCCTGTCGACGCGGTCGCCCGGGACCTGGTCGCAGGTGTCGTAGAGGTAGCTGTCCAGGTCCCGGCACATCGCGCGGACCCGGTTGGCGGTGACGACACCCGTCACCGGGGCGAAGAGGAAGCACTCCACGACGCCCCGCCGCAGGGACGGCCGGACCTCGGTCCGCCGCAGGAAGTCGTCCGGCGCCACGCGCGAGGCCAGTGCCAGGTCGATCAGGGAATGGGTGGACGACGCGTCGACCAGGCTCGGTCCCTGGCCCCCGTGCATGCGGGCGCCCGTCTCGATGAGCACCGGACCGTCGGCCGTCAGGACGAGTTCGCTGTGGGCGGGCCCGTTGCCGATGCCCAGCGCGGTCAGGGCCTGCTCCACATAGGCGACGATGCCGGGGTGCTCGGCCGGCTCCACCGACGTCATCGCCCGGTAGACGGGATTGCCGTCCACGTTCTCCTTGGTGTACTGGAACATGTCGACGACGAAGTGCGCCCCGTCCAGGGAGACCGAGTCCACCACGAACTCCGGTCCCATGACGCGCTCTTGGACCAGTACGTCCGTGATGGGCCGGCCGGAGAAGTCGGACCGGGCGAAGAGGCGCTCGCAGGCGGCCCGTACCTCTTCCGGGCCCGAGCAGAAGAAGACGCCGTCGGTGGCGAACGACTTCACGGGCTTCACGACGAACTCGCGCAGGCCGCTTCCGGCGCACCAGGCGACGGCGTCCTCGGTGTCCGGCGCCCGGTGCTGGCGGATGTGCCGGATGCCCGCCTCGCGCAGCCGCTCCTGCATCAGGAACTTGTCCCTGCGCACCTGCGACGGTCCCGTGTTCGGGCGCAGTCCCCAGTGGGACGCCAGGGCGTCGTACGCCTCCACGCCCGGCTCGGACCCGCAGATGACGGCGTCGGGCCGCCCTCCGCAGAGGGACTCGACCCGCCGGGCCGTCTCCTCGGCGGTGGTGAAGCGGACCTCCCCGATGAAGTCGTCCGGCGCGTAGTGCGCGGTGAGGGCGGCCGGCAGCGAGTCCGACGTCACCACGGCCACGGAACGCATGCCGTGGAGTTCCTTCGCGCGCCGCGCGAACACCGTGCCGCTGGAGAACGGGTCCACCACCACGAGTATCCCGGTCATCGTCTTTCCTCCTCCGTCGCGCGCACTCGCGGTCGCGAGATCACGCATGTTCGAGAACCACCTTGTCGCCGCTCTTTTCCGCGCCCGCGCCTGCATCCGGGGGCGGGGGCGCGGCCTCCGCGTCCCGCACGAGGGTCACCGCGAGCGCCCCGGCCAGGGCGCATCCGCCCGACACCCACAGCGCGGCCCGCCAGTCGCCCTGGTTCAGCAGGTTTCCGTAGACGGCCGCGGCGACGGCTCCGCCCAGGTAGAACGAGGACTGCCGGAGACTGATCGAGACCAGTCGCCGCGCCGGCGCGAAGCCCGACATCGCCACCGTGTCCAGCAGCGGCATGAGGCAGTAGTTGGCCAGCAGCCGCACCATGTAGAAGACGGTGAACACCGCCAGCGGGACGGTCAGGGACTGCACGAGCAGGCTGACGCAGGCGAGCACCCCGAAGAAGGCCGCGCTCGGCCGCAGGGAGAAGCGCCGGACCAGCAGGGGTGCGGAGACCGCGCCGATCACGCTGATGATCTTGTCGCCGCCCAGGATCAGCGAGACCTCGCCGACCGGGAGGTCGTAGATCTGGGCGAACAGGACGTTGGCGAACCTGAAGACCAGGGCGATCGACGCCCCCAGGCACCCCGCCGCCACGAACAGGACCACGAAGTTGCGCCGTTCACCGGGCGGACGGCTCGCCGCGTCCGTTCCGGCCGCGGCGGCGCGCGGCGCCTGCCGGGCCGACGCCACCCGCGCGGCGACCAGCAGGCAGCCCGACAGGAAGGACAGGAGCAGGAAGAACTGGTACTTCCTCAGGTCGCTGGTGTCGAGCAGCCCGCCGAGCAGGGAGACCAGCGTGGAGCCCACCGCGCCGGCGCCCAGGTAGCAGATGAAGAACCCGCTGAACAGGCGGGTGCGGGCCGCTGGGGAGACATGCGCTCCGGCGATCGAGTTGCCGACCGAGAGCTGCCCCAGCATGCCGGCGAGGTTCACGCTCAGGAAGGCGGACGCCGCCGGGACCGAGGTCACGAAGGGCATGGCGGCGAACGGGCAGGCGAAGAGAACGGACGCGCCGACGAGGATCGCCCGTTGCGACACGACCCGGCCGAGGAGCAGCAGCGGGACGACGGCGACCGCCATGACCCCGGTGGCGACGGCGTAGATCACGCCCGCCGAAGCCTCGTCGATGCCGCGCTCGGCGAGGTAGAAGTTGAACACCACGTCGAAGATGGTGTTGGACAGCCCCATGAAGAACGACGAGGCGAGATAGAACAGGACGGGCCGCGGCACCGCCGAGAGCTTGCTGAGCAAGAGATGTACGTCCTCTGTAGGGTGTCGCGGGCGTCAGACGTCGAGTACCAGCCGCGTGCCGATCGACTTGCTGACACACGCGATCATGTAGTCGGACTCGGCTTTTTCCTGCTCGGTGAGCACGTCGTCCCGGTGGTCGATCCGGCCCGAGCGGACCTCGATCTCGCAGGTCCCGCAGATTCCCTGGCGGCACGACGACGGGACGGACACGCCGTTGCGCCTCAGTTCGTCGAGCAGCGGGCGGTTCTGCGCGGCCTGGAACGAGACGCCGCTCTTGACGCACTGCACCTCGACCGTGGCGGGCACGTCGCCGGCCGCCGCCGGGACCGGCCCGTCGGCGATCAGCTCCCGCCGGCCGGGCGCCCCGTCGGCGGCGTCGCGCACGGCCGCGACCATGGCCTGCGGTCCGCATACGCCGACGGCGCCGCCGGCGGGTATCCGGGCCACGACGTCCGCCCAGTCCGGGCGCCCCTGGGCCGCGGTGTCGTGGACGGTGACAACGCCGCCCTGTTCCCGCGCCAGTTCCCGGATCGTCGCGAGGAACGGGAACTCCTCCGTGCCCCGGTCGACGTAGAGCAGGTGCCAGTTCCGCAGCCGCCCGCCGGCCAGGACGGCGAGGACCGGGTTGATCCCCACCCCGCCGGCCAGGAAGTGCGTGAAGGGCACGGGGGTGTCGGCGGTGAAACGCCCGGCGGGTGCCGTGACGCCGACGGCCGCCCCGACGTGCAGACGCGCCGCGAGCGGACCGCGCCGGTCGTCCCGCCGCCGCTCGCGGACCGCCAGCCGGTAGCCCTCGTCGTCGGCCGCGACGACCGTGAGGGTCTTCAGCCGGGGGCCGACGCGGAGCGTGACGTGCTGCCCGGGCACGGCGGCCGGCAGGCGCGGGGCCCCGGGAGCGTGGGTGAGTTGGTACTGGGTGACGGTCGGCGTCAGCGCGCGGGCCGCCTGGACCACGGCCTTGTTCATGCGATCAGCCCCGATTCCTGGAACGCCTCGCGCGTCGCGGCGTGCTCCAGGGCGCCGGCCTCGACGAAGTACTGCAGCGTGGGTGCGGCACCGCGGCGCACGTCGGCGACGATCGTGTCGCGCGCGTAGACGTCGCTCATGATCTGTTCCACCTCGTGGCCGGCCAGGCCCGCCGCCCGCAGGCCCAGCGCCGTGCTCGCGTAGTCCGGTTCGAGGAACGCGAAGATCAGCTGCGGGATGTAGGGGCCCGCCAGTTCGCGTTCCTTCCGCGTCATCGCGGGCCACAGGTGGCGCAGCAGTGTGGAGAAGTAGGTGTGGTGCTTGGCCTCGTCGACCGCGTGGTCGGCCACCATGTCGCGCACTCCTCCGGGGAGCCGCTCGTCCTGCGGGAGTTCGTCGAGGACGGAGGAGATGAGGGTCTCGCTCACGATGGCGAACAGCATCTCGTCCAGCCCCCGGATCTCCTGCGGCAGGTCCTCGTGGATCCGCGCCAGTACGCCGGTGAAGGTCGGCGCGTCCGGGAGGACGGGGGTGATCCTGGTACGGCCGCGCACCTCGCGCATGAGCTCGTAGGTGAACTGCGCGTGCCATGCCTCGTCGGTGGAGATCTTGAAGGCGTCCCGGAGCATTCCCTCGGGCAGGTCCAGTCCGGACATGCCCCGGCTGATGTGCCCGGTCACCGGGATCACCGCGCTCTGTTCGAGATCGATGGTGAATTTCAGGTACTCGTAGAGCCGGTGGACCAGCACGGCTTCACGGATGTGCGGTTCGGCCTTCTCCAGGATCGGATGCGACAGAGCGGGAACGAGTTCGGGAGTGAAGAACAGTTCCCCGTCGGCGCCCAGTTCTCGCACCGGGCTGTTCCGGACGGTGGCCACCCGCTCCCAGTTGCGGAAGCGGCTGCGGTAGTCCGCTTCCACCAGCGCCTGGTCGAGGCGATTCTGGTGTCGACGGGCGAGAACGGTCTGGTGAGCCGTACTCGCGAATTTCAGCGCCATTTTTTGAACCCATGTGTCCGAGGAATACACGGCCGGACTTCCGACCGCCGCGCCGATGGCGGGCCGGTCGAAACGGCCCAGGCAAGACGTGGATATTTCCAGCGGCCCCGGAAACTGTCAAGCGGCAGATATTTGCCGCACAAAAAAGAGTCCGACCGGCAGATGTCTGCCGGTCGGACTCTTTAATACGTGGCTCGCCGTCCGGCAAGAATTTGCCGGACGGCCTGTTGTTAGACTGACGCGGAACGCGGCCGGGCGCATCACGCACCGGGCCGGCCTTCTCATTCCTTCTCGGCGGCCTTCTCCGCAGCCTTCTCCACGGCCTCTTCTGCGGCCTTCTCGGCGGGCAGCAGCACGACGAAGCGGAACCCGTCGTGATAGGCGGGGAGCAGTACCTCGGAGGTGACCGTGATGTCCTCGGACGACACCGCGGGGATGCGCAGCCGGAAGGGGTGCCCCTGCCGGTAGGCGACCACACGGGAGTCCTTTTCCCACAGGGCCCGGCACTCGGGGTCGGCCAGCACGTCGGACAGCAGGTGTTCCAGCTCGGCGTCACCGGGGTTGTTGACCATGGAGAACCGCAGTTGTGCCAGGTAGACGCGGGCGTTGTCCCGCCAGTCGACGAGCTGTTGCCGCGCCTGCGGGTCTCCCAGGGTCCAGCGCAGCAGGTTCGCCGAGGGCCGCAGGACCCAGGGGAACCAGGCGGCCATGACACTGTTGTAGCCGATGACGTTCCATCTGCGGTCGGTGAGGTAGGCCGGATGCCGGCTCTGCGCCGCGAACAGCTCCCTGAACAGCGCGGTCGCCCCGTCCAGCCCTTCCTGTTCGGAAGGGGTGAACCTGACCGCGCCGAGGGTGCGGGCGTAGAGGGCCAGGCGCTCGTCCAGGCCGAGCTCCAGCGCGTCCGCCAGCCGGGTCAGCGTTTCCGGCGGAAGTGAGACGGGCTCGTCGTTTTCGAGGCCGCGGTACCAGCGTTCGCTGACGCCCATCCGGTGGGCGACTTCCTTCTGCGGCAGGGCTCTGCCTCGCCGCAGCCGCTCACCGGCCTCTTGCCGCCATCCCCGCAAAAGGGCCGACAGCTTCATGGAGTCCGACGTCACTTCATGATGCGGGCCGGCATCGATGTCGGTATCCACCGGGAAAACCAACCTCCGCGTGCATTTCTCACGCCGACGCGGTCTCCCCCACCAGCGCATATTCCGAAAATTCATTTTACACGCCGGCGGGAACGCGCGGCGGTCACTCGCCCGGCGGCTGCGGCCTGCGCCGCAAGGCGAGTACGGCATTGTGCCCGCCGAACCCGAATGCATTGCTCAGCACGACGTCCCCGTGCGCGGGCAGCGGACGCGCACGCCCCGTGACCAGGTCCAGGTCGACGGCGTCGTCCTGTTCGTCGCAGCCGATCGTGGGCGGGATCAGGCCGTGGTGGAGGGTGAGCGCGGCGGCGACCGCCGAGACGCCGCCCGCGGCGCCCTGAAGGTGCCCGAGGTTCCCCTTGACCGCCGTGACGGGAACGGCCACACGGCCCGTCGCGTCACCGAGAACGGCGCTCAGGGCCCTCGCCTCCGCCAGGTCGCCCTCGACGGTGGCCGTGGCGTGCGCGCTCACGTGGACGACGTCGGCCGCCCGCGCGCCGGCGTCGGCCAGGGCCCGCCGCAGCGCCAGGACGATGCCGTTCCCCGAGGGGTCGGGAGCGGCGAGGTGATGGGCGTCCGCGGAGAGCCCCGACCCGGCGGCCTCGCAGTAGATCCGGGCGCCGCGGGCACGCGCGTGCTCCTCGGCCTCCAGGACGAGGAGACCGGCGCCCTCTCCGTGCACGAAACCGTCCCGGTCCCTGGCGAAGGGCCGGGACGCGCGGTGCGGTTCGTCGTTGCGGGCGGACAGGGCCCGCATGGCGCTGAAGGAGGCCATCACGGCGGGCGTCACGACGGCCTCGGCCCCGCCGGCCAGGACGATGTCGACGTGGCCGCGCCGGATGCGCTCGACGGCGCTGCCGATGGCCTCGGTTCCGGAGGCGCAGGCGCTGACGACGGTGCGCGCCTCGCCGGTGACGGTGAGGTCGATCGATATCTGGGACGCCGGCTGGGACGGCACGGTCATCGGGGCGGTCAGCGGGGAGACACCGCGCACGCCCTTGTCCCTCAGCCGGCGGTCCCCCTCGACGAGGACGGGAGCGCCGCCGATGATGGTCCCGACCGACACCCCGACGCGCTGCGGATCGATCCCGCTGGCCACGGTCCCCCCGCTGTCGAACCCCGCGTCCCGCCACGCCTCCCGGGCGGCGAGCACGGCGAACTGCGCGGCGCGGCTCATACGGCGGGCCCGGGGGCGGGTCAGGAGCTCGGCGGGATCCGTTTCGACGGTGGCCGCGATCCGCACCGGCTGTCCGGCGAATTCGGCGTCGTGGAGCCCCCGGACGCCGCACCGCCCGGCCAGCAGGCCCTGCCACAGCCCGGGAACGTCGGCACCGAGCGGTGTGATCGCCCCCAGCCCGGTCACCACGACTTTACGGTCCGACACACACTGCAAGTCGGCAACTGCTTTCTGGAGATCGGCGATCCGTGTCGCCGCTTGAACGAAGTGCAACCGACGCTTATGCACCTCCAGTGGCTGGCCGGGGAGCCGTACGTCTCCACCCGATGCACACTGAATTCATGATCGCGTCACGAGGATGCTAACAATCCCCCCGTTGCCCACCGGCGTTTCCCTACGTGATCACCGGCAACTGTATTCATGATCACATTCCATGCCCGGCGCGGTGAGCGAGCGCCACGGACCGGCCGCGAAAGGGGAGTTGCGCGCGAAGAGGTCCCCTTGGTCCGGGGGGAGTGGAGAGGGGGCAGACGAGTCGGGCTGTACGCCGGGTTCTGTTCCGGCGGGTCCTCGCGGGCCCGCCGGCGACGGCCATCCATCTAGGACCGGCGTTGCCGCCGGCCTCGTGCGGTCTACCCGCGGACTCGGGCGGGCAGCCCTCGAACGTCCGCGCAGAAACACCGGGGTGTTTCCTTTTGACCTTGCTCCGGGTGGGGTTTACCTAGCTGCCCAGGTCACCCTGGGCACTGGTGGTCTCTTACACCACCGTTTCACCCTTACCGAGGACCGAGGTCCCCGGCGGTCTGCTTTCTGTGGCACTGTCCCGCGGGTCACCCCGGGTGGCCGTTAGCCACCACCCTGCCCTGTGGAGCCCGGACGTTCCTCGGGAAGCCCCCTAGGGGGACTCCACGCGGCCGTCCGCCCGGCTCGTCTGCCGTGCCGACCATGGTACCCGGCGGACCTCCCGCCTCGGACCGGCGGCGGCCGTCGCGAGGACCGAGCCCGCCAGGATCAGGGCGAAGGCGGCGCCGATGGCGAGGGTCAGGTCCTCGCCGAGGAAGAGGGCGCCCGCGGCGACGGCGACCGCCGGGTTGACGTAGGTGATGACGCCGGCGCGGGTCGGGCCGATCTCCTTGATCAGCTCCAGGAAGGCCACGAACGCCATCGCGGTGCAGACGACGCCCAGGCCGGCGAGGGCGGCCAGGACCTCGCCCGGAGGGAGGGCGGAGGGGCGGGCCAGGAGGACCCCGACGGCGGGGACGCCCGCGATGAGCAGGCCGGCGGTGGAGCTGGACAGGTGGCGTTCGGCGTCGGTGAGGGTCCACCAGGGGCCGATGATCTCGATGACCGCGAAGGCCAGCATGGGCTTCCGGTGCGCCCGGACGGTGCGGGCGAGGCCACCCCGGCGGAGGGCGAAGGGGAGCAGGAGGGCCGCGCCGAGCGCGCACCGGGTGAACACGACCACGGACGGGGACAGGTCGTCCACCGCCCCCTTGATCATCAGACAGGGGATGCCCCCGACCACTCCCATCAGGGAGAACAGAGCCCAGCCGCGTGCAGTCATGGCGGCAGTCCGGCGCCGCCCTCACCCGCGGTCTTGAACGCTGTTGCGGTACGCCGCCGGGGTCACCCCCAGCACCCGGCGGAACCAGCGCGTCAGGTGCGCCTGGTCGGCGAAGCCCACCAGGGCCGCCGCCTCGGCGGGGCGCAGACCGGCGTCCAGCAGGGCACGGGCCCGGGGTGACCCGGTGCTGGGCG
Source organism: Streptomyces sp. NPDC006134 (assembly GCF_040628835.1). NCBI lineage: Bacteria > Bacillati > Actinomycetota > Actinomycetes > Kitasatosporales > Streptomycetaceae > Streptomyces > Streptomyces sp. NPDC006134. Next base: position 116,174 of record NZ_JBEXTV010000008.1, read on the forward strand.
AGCCAGGCGTACGGCGGTGTCCCCATCGCCGTACGGAAGGCGCGCAGGAGCTGGTAGCGGGACAGGCCGAGGTCGGTGGCGAGCGCGGCGAGGGAGGGCGGGCCGGTGAGTTCGTCGGCGAGGCGGTCGCGTACGGCGCGGGCGACGCGGTGGGCGCCGGGCACGGTGTCGGCGGCGGCGCGGGCGGTGGAGTGGCGGCGGGCCAGGGCCGTGAGCAGCCAGGGCAGGCGGGACTCGGCCTCCAGGGGGTCCGGGTGGCGGGCGAGGTCGGTGTGGGCGGCGCGCAGGGCGCGGGCGAGCTCCGGGTCGTCCAGGACGGGCTCGGGGAAGTGCGGGAGGGCGGCGAGGGTGCCGTCGGCGGTGAACTCGGCGTGGGCGTGGGGGGCGTAGACGTGGCGGTCGGTGGGGGCACTTCCCGCGCGAGCGAAGCCGAGCGTGGGGGAGGGCGGTGAGGAGGCCGACGGGCGGGCCGTCGTGGCCGAGGCGGGCTCGGGTCCGCCTCGTCTGTTCCTGTGTGCGCACCGGCCTTCCCCCCTTCACCGACAGGGGATCAGAGGAAGTCCGCGGTGTCCAGGTCGAAGGCGAAGGGCTCCGGGAGGGTGAGCGGTTTGCCGAGGGGGCGGGTGCAGTGTTCCCGGTAGTCGTCCTTCTCCGGGGTGCTGAACAGCGTGATCGAGGACTCGTCGCGGTCGATGAGGAGGTGGAGGGGGATGCCGCCGCGGGCGTAGCAACGGCGTTTGGCCTCCCGGTCGGCCTGGGGCCTGCTGGACGTCACCTCCAGGACCAGGGCGACGCCGTCACAGGGCATCCAGGGATCGGCGCCTCGGTAGAGGCGCAGCTCGGCGGGGGCGAAGGTACCGTCGGGGATCACACGGTCCTTCGGGCAGTGGAGTCCGCCCTTGAGCTTCAGGCCCTTGTTGCCGGAGAAATCCATATCGGTCCGGGAACGCCTGATCACTTGCTTCATGATCAGATTGATGTAGTCCTCGTGATCTCCATCGGGCGGTGGCGTCACGACGATCTCCCCCTCGATCAGCTCGGCCCGGAAACCCTCCGGGGCGTCCAGGGCGAGAAAGCCCTCCAGCAGGACCTCTTCCTGCGTGAACGGCTCGTGGGCCATGGCAGTCATGTCACGCCCCTCCTTCGGTCGCTCGCCAGACTGGGACATCGGCTGATCACCTGTCCGAGAGATCGGAAACCGTTCCCTCGATCGTGGCACAGAGCGCATACCGGCGTCAGGCGGCGAGCCGTCCGCCCCTTGACCTTGCCGCGACGTCAACGTCTGTACTGGGGGCATGCGGATCGGAGAACTCGCCGGCGCCGTCGGCGTCACCACGCGGACCGTGCGGCACTACCACCATCTCGGCCTGCTGCCCGAACCGGAGCGGCGGCCCAACGGCTACCGGCACTACACGCTCCGGCACGCCGTCGTCCTCGCCCGCATCCGCCGGCTGACCGAGCTGGGGCTGGGCCTGGCCGAGGTGCGGGACGTGCTCGCGGACGACGCCGGGAAGGACCTGGAGGAGGTGCTCACCGAGCTGGACGAGGACCTCGCCCGGCAGGAGGAGGCCCTCCGCGCGCGGCGGGCCCGGCTGCGCGCGCTGCTGGAGACGGAGGGCGGGCTGCCCGCCGAGGGGCCCGTCTCGCCGGAGCTGGCCGCGCTCTTCGCCGGGACGGCCCACCTGCCGGACTCCCCCATGGCGGCCAAGGACCGCGAGATCTTCGCCTTCCTGGAGACCACGGCACCGGAGCAGGCCCGGCAGCGGATGACGTCGGCGCTGGGCGAGGCGCTGGGGAGCCCGGAGGCGGTGGCGCGGGCGGGTGCGGCGTACGCGCTGCTCGACGCGCTCGCGGACGCGGCGCCGGACGACCCGCGCGTCGACGAGGCGGCCCGCGCGCTGGCCGGCTGCGTTCCGCCCGGCCTGCTCCCGGACCCGGTTGCCCTCGACCACGACGACGGCTTCCTGCGCGCCCTGTACGCCGACTTCGCCCCGGCCCAGGCGGAGGCCTTCCGCCGCGCGCTGGAGATGGTGACCCGAGAGACCGGTGACACCGGGGAAGGGGAGGGGGCATGAAGGTGACCCGTGCGCTCGTCCGGCACGAGCTGCGGATGCTGGTGAGTCTCGCGCTGTGGGCGGCGCGGCGCACGCACGGCACCGAGGGCGGGCGGGCGTTCGGCTACACGCGGGGGCAGGGCGCGATGACGTGGGGGCTCGCGTTCGTGTGCGCGCTCGAGACGGTGGGGATGTCCGTGCTGCTGCGGGACCTGCCGGCCGCGCACGCGGTGATGCTGGTCCTGGACGTGTACACCCTGCTCTTCGTCGTCGGCCTGCACGCGGCGTCCGTGGTCCGTCCGCACGTGCTCGGCTCCGGCACCCTGCGGATCCGTCAGGGCCTCCATACGGACCTGCGCGTCCCGCTGGAGCGGATCGCCTCCGTCCGCCGGGAGCTGCGGACCACGCACCGGGAGGCCGACGGCGAGCTCGACCTGGTCGTGGGTTCCCAGACCTCCGTCACGCTGGAACTCACCGAGCCCGTCACCCACGTGTCCCTCTTCGGGCGCCGCCGGCCGGTGCGGACCGTCCGTTTCCACGCCGACGACGCCGACGGCCTGGTCCGCGCCCTCGCCGTGGAGACCGGCACCCACCGGTGAGCGCCCCGTACGCTGGCACGGAGCCCGATCGAAGGAGTACCTGTGCTTGTCCTGCTGCCGCCGTCCGAGGGTAAGGCGCCGTCCGGTTCCGGGGCCCCGCTGAAGCCGGAGTCGCTGTCGCTGCCGGGGCTGGCCGCGGCCCGCGCGGCGGTCCTCGACGAGCTGGTCGAGCTGTGCGCCGGCGACGAGGACAAGGCGCGCGAGGTGCTGGGGCTGAGCGAGGGGCTGCGCGGCGAGGTCGCGAAGAACGCGGAGCTGCGCACGGCGGGGGCGCGTCCCGCCGGGGAGATCTACACGGGGGTGCTGTACGACGCGCTGGACCTGGCCTCCCTCGACGCGGAGGCCCGGCAGCGGGCCGCCGGCTGCCTGCTGGTGTTCTCGGGGCTGTGGGGCGCGGTCCGGGTGACCGACGAGATCCCCTCCTACCGCTGCTCGATGGGCGTGAAGCTGCCCGGTCTCGGCGCGCTGGCCGCGCACTGGCGGGCGCCGATGGCGCAGGTGCTGCCGGAGGCGGCCGGGGACGGGCCGGTGCTGGACCTGAGGTCGTCGGCGTACGCGGCGGCGTGGAAGCCGAAGGGCGAGGTGGCCGGGCGGACGGCGACCGTACGGGTGCTGCACGCGCCGACCCGGAAGGTGGTCAGCCACTTCAACAAGGCGACCAAGGGGCGGATCGTGCGGAGCCTGCTCACGTCCGGGGCGGCGCCCGAGGGCCCGGCCGAGCTGGTGGAGGTGTTGCGGGACCTCGGCTACGAGGTGGAGGCCGAGGCGCCCGCGAAGGCGGGGAAGCCGTGGTCGCTGGACGTGCTGGTGACCGAGGTCCACTGACCGGCACCCTCATGCGTTGCACTGTGCGCAACGACCTTTGCGCAGGGTGTGGGCGGGCGGGCACGATGAGGTCATGACCTCATCAGTGCCCCACCCTTCCCCCGCCGTGTCCTCCGCCACGGACCCCGCCACGGGTTCCGGCCCGGCCGTCTCCGTCCTGGACCTCGCGCCCGTCGTGCCCGTCGTCGTCCTGGACGACGCCGCCGACGCCGTACCGCTCGCGCGGGCGCTGGTCGCCGGGGGGCTGCCCGCGATCGAGGTGACGCTGCGCACGCCGGCCGCGCTCGACGCGATCCGGGCGATCGCCGAGGGCGTCCCGGAGGCGGTGGTCGGCGCGGGCACGGTGATCACGCCGGGTCAGGCGGCGGACGCGGTGGCGGCCGGGGCGCGCTTCCTGGTCAGCCCCGGCTGGACGGACGCGCTGCTGGAGGCCATGCGGGCCTCCGGCGTGCCGTTCCTCCCGGGGGTGTCGACCACGTCGGAGGTGGTGGCGCTGCTGGAGCGCGGGGTGCGGGAGATGAAGTTCTTCCCGGCCGAGGCCGCGGGCGGCACGGCGTACCTGAAGTCGCTGGCCGGCCCGCTGCCGCAGGCCCGTTTCTGCCCGACCGGCGGGATCGGCCCCCACTCGGCGCCCGCGTACCTGGCGCTGCCCAACGTCGGCTGTGTCGGCGGGAGCTGGATGCTGCCGAAGGACGCGGTCGCCGCCCGGGACTGGGAGCGGGTGGAGGAGCTGGCGCGGGAGGCGGCGGCGCTGCGCTCAGCGCAGGTGTGAGGTGTCGTTGAACAACCGGACGCTGGCGCCGCCGTCCCGGTAGTACGCCACCGCCGACAGCGAGGCCGCCGACAGCTCCATGCGGAACAGGGCCTCGGGCGGGGCGCCCAGGGCGAGCCGTACGAACGTCTTGATCGGCGTCACGTGGGAGACCAGCAGGACGGTGCGGCCCGCGTACGCCGCGACCAGCTTGTCCCGGGTGGCGGCGATGCGGGCGCCGGTCGCCGCGAAGCTCTCGCCGCCGCCGGTCGGCTCGGCGTCCGGGGAGGCCAGCCAGGCGTTCAGGTCGTCCGGCCAGCGCTCGCGCACCTCGGCGAAGGTGAGCCCCTCCCAGGCGCCGAAGTCGGTCTCGCGCAGGCCGTCCTCGACGGTCACCTCCAGCCCGAGGCGGGCGGCGACGATCGCGGCCGTCTGCCGGGTGCGGGCCAGTGGCGAGGACACGATCGCCTGGATCGTGCCGCGCCGGGCGAGGGCTGCGGCGACCCGCTCGGCCTGCTCCCGGCCGGCGTCGGACAGGGAGGGATCGCTGCCGCCGCTGCCGGAGAACCGCTTCTGCGGGGTGAGCGGGGTCTCCCCGTGCCGCAGCAGGACGAAGGTGGCGGGGGCTCCCATGTCGGGGGGTCCCCAGCCGGGGGTGGCGACCGTCCGGGCGGCCCGTACGTCCGCCCTGGCGGCCTCGGACCGGTCGGCGGCCTCGGACCGGCCAGTGGCCTCAGTGGCATCAGTGGCCTCGGCCGGGCCGGTGACCTCGGCCGGGCCGGTGACAGCGGCGTCCGACGGCTGGGCGGGCTCTCCCGCCCGGGGCGTACGGAGGGATTGCGCGGATCGCGCGCCGGCCTCGGTCCGGGCGTCGGAAGCGGTCCGGGCGCCGGAATCGGCCCGGGAGCCGGGATCGGCTTGGAAGCCGGGATCGGCCCGGGAGCCGGGATCGGTCTGGCTCCCGGTGGAGGCAGTGGCCGGGCGGCCCTCCGCCAGGGCGGCGCGCACCCGGGCCGCGCCCGCCGTCGCGTCGCCCGGCGGGCCCGGCGGTTCGGGGGCCGCGGCGCGCGAGGCGGACGTGTCCAGCGCGGACGTGTCGGACGCGGACGTGTCGAGTGCCGCCGTCGACTCCGACGGCCGCCACCGCTCGCCGCGGCCGCCCGCGTCCATCGCCTCGTTGGCCAGCCGGTCCGCGTGCTTGTTGCTCTCGCGCGGGATCCACTCGTACGTCACCCGCCCGGGCGGGAAGATCCGCGCCGCCTCGGCCGCGAGCGGCTTCATGGCGGGGTGCTTGATCTTCCAGCGGCCCGACATCTGCTCGACGACCAGCTTGGAGTCCATCCGGACGCGGACGGTGGCCGTCGGGTCCAGTTCACGGGCGGCGTACAGGCCGGCCAGCAGGCCGCGGTACTCGGCGACGTTGTTGGTGGCGACGCCGAGGTACTCGGCCGCCTCGGCGAGGGTCTCCCCCGTCGCCGCGTCCCGCACCACCGCGCCGTACCCCGCGGGCCCCGGGTTGCCCCGCGACCCGCCGTCGGCCTCGACGACGAACTCCCGCACCGCCACCGGCTCCTACAGCCCGGAGTCGGCGGTGCGCACCAGGATGCGGCGGCAGTTCTCGCACCGCAGCACGGTGTCGGGCGCCGCCCGGCGCACCTCGTTCAGCTCGGTGATGGCCAGCTCCTGGCGGCAGCCCTGGCAGGTGCGCTGGTACAGCTTGGCCGCGCCGATGCCGCCCTGCTGCGCGCGCAGCTTGTCGTACAGCTTGAGCAGGTCGGCGGGGACCGAGCCCGCGATGACCTCGCGCTCCTTGGTCACCGAGGCCGCCTCGCCGTCGATCTCCTCGAAGGCGGCGTCCCGGCGCCCGGTCGCGTCGTCGATCTTGGCCTGGACGGCGGCGACCCGCTCGGTCAGCTCGGCGACCCGTCCCTGCGCGGACTCACGGCGCTCCATGACCTCCAGGACGACGTCCTCCAGGTCGCTCTGCCGCTTGGCGAGGGAGGCGATCTCGCGCTGGAGGTTCTCCAGGTCCTTCGGGGAGGAGACCGCGCCGGAGTCCAGGCGCTGCTGGTCGCGGGCGGCGCGCTTGCGCACCTGGTCCACGTCCTGCTCGGCCTTGGTCTGCTCGCGGGTGCAGTCGCTCTCCTCGGTCTGCGCGGCCACCAGCAGGTCGCGCAGCTGCGTGAGGTCCCGGGTCAGCGAGTCGATCTCCTCGTGCTCGGGCAGCGACTTGCGCTTGTGGGCGAGCTGCTGGAGGCGGACGTCGAGGGCCTGGACGTCGAGGAGTCGGATCTGGTCGGCGGGCGCGGCGTTCAGTTGGGGGCTCCCATGGGGCTAGTGGTCGGGGTGGACGCCGCGTGGGCGGTCCAGGGGTCGGTGACCGTCTTGGAGACGTGGACCCTCAGGTCCCATCCGTTGCGGTCGGAGATCTCGTCGAGCTGGCTCGCGGCCAGCTCGCACCAGGGCCATTCGGTGGCCCAGTGCGCCGCGTCGAGCAGCGCGAGGGGACGGGGGGCGAGGTCCGCCATGGCCTCGGAGGCCGGGTGGTGGCGCAGGTCCGCGGTGAGGAAGGCGTCGACGCCGGCCTCCCGGACGTGAGCGAAGAGGCTGTCGCCGGAGCCGCCGCTGACGGCGACGGTGCGCACGAGCGCCTCGGGGTCGCCGGCGACCCGGATGCCCTGCGCGGTGGCGGGCAGGCGCTCGGCGGCGCGGGCGGCGAGCTCGCGGACGGTCAGCGGATGGTCCAGCTCGCAGACGCGGCCCAGGCCCCGGCGGCCCTCGGGGTCGCTCGCGTCCGGCACGAGGGGCCGTACGACGCGCAGGTCCAGGGCGCCGGCCAGCGCGTCGGAGACGCCCGGGTCGGCGGTGTCGGCGTTGGTGTGGGCGACGTGCAGCGCGATGTCGTTCTTGATCAGCGTGTGCACCACGCGGCCCTTGAAGGTGGAGGCCGCGACCGTCGTCGTACCCCGCAGGTAGAGCGGGTGGTGGGTGACGAGCAGGTCGGCGCCCAGCTTCACCGCCTCGTCGGCGGTCTCCTGGACCGGGTCCACGGCGAACAGGACGCGGGTGACCTCCTGGTCCGGGTCGCCCACGACGGTGCCGACCGCGTCCCAGGACTCGGCCCGCTCGGCGGGCCACAGGTTCTCCAGCGCGGCGATGACTTCTGACAGACGGGGCACGAGAGCAAGGCTACCTGCCTGTTCTGCGCCGTTGTACCGGTACCGCCGGGCCGGTCCGGCACAGCACAGCCGCTCCGGTTCCCTCGCACGAATCGCCGCCGTGCCACCCATATGTGTGAAGCGCGCGACCGCCGCCGTCACGTCCGCACGCGCGAAAACTAGCTTCCTCACAGGAGGTGACCGTGCGATGACAGCGTGTGCCATCGAGACGTCGACGGGCTCTGAGGACGGCGGAACGCCACGGGCGGGCTGTGCCATCACCGCCGACGGTGCCTACGCCGCCCGTCTGGCCCGCAGCGGCGGCTGCTGGTACCCGGAGCGCTGGACGCTGGACGGCCCGGAGCCGTACGCCGTGCCCCTGCCCTCCCACCAGCCGGAGGAGCCCGGCACCGAGGTGCAGCCGATGAGCGACGGCCGGGTCCTCGTCCACCGGACGGCGGCCGGACGGCACGTCTTCGCGCTGCTGTACCCGGCCGGCCCCGGCACCGGTGAGCTGCCGCTCGGTGCCGTGGCGTGCGCGGAGGAGAGCGCCCGGCTGCGGCTGCTGCCGCCGGCCCCGGGCGGCACGCGGGCGTACGCCCTCGCCACCGGCCGGCACACGACGTCGGTGTGGCTGGTGGCGGGCGGCGCGGACGGGCCCGAGCGGCTCGCCGAGATCCACGGGCGCTGCTCGGGCGGCGTGTGGCTGGACCACACCGGGCGGATGCTGGCCGTGAACCGGGAGACGGGCGGGCACACCAAGGCGGTCGTCGTGGACCTGGCCCGCGGCGGCGAGGTCTCCCCGCTGCTGCAGATCGCCCCCGGCAGCGACGACCGGGTGCTGCTGGCCGACCCGGACAGCGGGCTGCTGCTGATCCGCTCGGACGCCCCCTCGCCCGGGCGGCCCCGGCTGGGCTGGGGGGTGCTGGGCAGCACCCTGCCGGTGCGCTTCCCGGAGTGCCTGCTGCTGCCGGACTGCGCGGTGACGCCGTTCGCGATCCAGCCCGGCCAGGCGCTGACGCCGGAGGGGTGCGCGGTGGCGCTGCGCATCGACGGCGCGTTCGGCAGCTGGGTCGGGGTGTGGCGGCCCGCGGAGCGGCGGGTGCACCACCTCCCGGCACCCGCGGGGTGGCTCGCGGGCGCCGGGAGGTGGACCGCGGGCGGGGCGCTGTGCCTGCCGTACGCCACGGCCGCGGTGCCGTGCGGCCTGGCCCGGCCGGCGGTGCCCGCGCCCTGGGAGGACCGGGCCGGGGACGCGGGCCGGGCCCAGGACGCGCGCCCGGGGGTTCCGGCCCGGGACGGTACGGAGCCGGCGCCGGCGCCGGCGGCCTCGCCCCCCGCGCCGGGCGGGTCCGCGGAAGCGGCGCCGGGCGGCCCCTCGGAACCGGCGTCACCGGGCGGGTACGCGGAACCGGTCCCGGGCGGGTACGCGGAACCGGTCCCGGACACGGAAGCTGATCCTCCGGTGTCCGCCGCGGCAACGCGCCCGGTGCCGTTGCAACAAGCGCCGTTGGGGCGGCTTGTAACGAAGTAATGCCGGTTGGCGCGGCCGTCTGGATTCGGCCCGAGGTGTGCCGGTTACACTCGCCCGGCCGTAGGAAAGATCATGTTGACGGGGTGAGTTCCTTCCGATGAGCAACGCCAGCACGGACCAGCCGATGACGGCCGACGGTGCCGACGTTCAGAAGATCGCCGCCGGCCGGGGCCGGCACCGTGGCCCGGTCTCCAGCCACGACCGCGAGACGGCTCCGCGAGGCCGTCACCGCAAGCCGGCCGAGGAGTCCGGCTCGGCGGCCTGAGGCACGCCGGGGACAGAGGGCAACGGCCCCGACCGTCATCGCGACGGCCGGGGCCGTTGCCGTTCGCCCGCGGGACGGGGAGCCGGCGGGCCGGGAGACCGGCGGGACGGGGAGCCGGCGGCCGGGAGTCAGCAGTACCCGACGACGACGTCAGCAGTACCCGACGACGACGTCAGCGGTACCCGACGACGGTGTCGGTGAGGACGGACGCGTCGTCCCGCTCGACAGCGGTCACCGTCATACGGATCCGCCCCTCCGGCTCCTCCAGCCCTTCCAGTTCTCCCGGTTCCTTCCGTCCCTCCGGCCCCTGCCGCCACATGCGTACCCGTAGCGTCTCCCCCGGGTACACGACCCCGGCGAAACGCGTGGTGTACGACCGGACACGGCCGACGTCCCCGTCGAGCAGCGTGTCGACGGCCGCCTTCAGCGCCATGCCGTAGGTGCACAGCCCGTGCAGGACGGGACGGCCGAACCCGGCGCGCGCGGCGAACTCCGGGTCGGCGTGCAGGGGGTTCCGGTCGCCGGTGAGGCGGTACAGGAGGGCCTGGTCCTCGCGCACGGCCCGCTCGACGGCCGCGTCGGGCGGGCCGGCGGGCGGTGCGGGGCGGCCGGACGGCCCGCGGTCACCGCCCCAGCCGCCTTCTCCCCGTACGTGGACGAGTGCCTCCTCGGTCCACAGCGGCCCGTCGGCGTCGGCGGCCTCGGTGCGCAGGACCAGCAGGGCCGCCGTGCCCTTGTCGTACACGGCGGTGACGCGGGAGACGGCGGTCGCGGTACCCCGGACCGGGATCGGGCGGTGCGGCGTCAGCGACTGCCCGGCGTGCAGGACGCGGGCCAGGTCGACGTCCACCCCCGGCACGGACAGCGCCCGGATGACGCCGGGCGGGCCGCCGCCCGCGACGGTGGCGAAGCCGGGCAGGACGTGCAGCCGGGTCTCCAGGGTGTAGCGCAGCTCCCGGGGGTCGGTCGCGGGCACCCCGGCGCCGATGCCGAGGTGGTAGAGCTGGACGTCACCGGGGCCCCAGGCGATCTCCCGGGAGACGGGGGCGGCGGCGAGCGCCGTGGCTGCGTCGACGGGCATGGGGCTCCTGGGGTCGGCGGGTTCCGGGAGGGCCAGAGTCGCCGGGAACTCTGGGGAACGCCAGGGGACCCGCCCTCACTCCGGTCGGCCGTCGCCCACGCCGCCGGTGGCGGTCCGCCTCGGCAGCCAGACCCACATCAGCAGCGCCCCGGCGACGAGCACCCCCGCCCCGGCCCGGAACGCCAGCGCGTACCCCTCCGTCAGCGCCTGCGGTGTGCCGCTCCCCGCCGACCGCGACGCCGCCACCGTCGACAGGACGGCGAGCCCGAGCGAACCGCCCATCGTGCGGGAGGTGTTGACCAGGCCCGACACCAGCCCGGCCTCCCCCGGCGCCGCCCCGGACGTGGCCAGCGCGGCCAGCGGGGTCGCGGCGAGTCCCGCGCCGAGCATCATGAGGATGCCCGGGAACATGACCGAGGTCAGGTACCCCCCGTCCGCGCGCATCGCCGACTGCCAGCCGAAGCCGGCCGCCGCGACCAGCGTGCCCAGCGCGGCCAGGTTCCGCTCCCCGGTCACCGCCATGAGGCGGGGCGCGAGCTTGGAGCCCAGGACGACCGCGAGCGAGCTCGGCACCAGCGCGAACCCGGCCTCCAGCGGGGTGTAGCCGAGCACGTTCTGCGCGTACAGCGTCATGAAGAACCACATGCAGAACATCGCCGACCCGCACAGGAACATCGCCGCGTTCGCCGAGGCCACCGCCCGCAGCCGCAGCAGCCCGAGCGGCATCAGCGGCGCCGCCGTGCGCGCCTCGACGGCGAGGAACAGCCCGACGAGGGCGAGGCCGGCCACCAGCGGCACCAGCGTGGCGGCGGCCGTCCACCCCTGCGTCTCGGTCTGCGAGATGCCGTACGCCAGCGTCGCCAGGCCCGCCGTCACCAGCAGCGCGCCCGGCAGGTCCAGGCGCCGCCCGTCACCTGCGCGGCTCTCCGGGAGCCACCGCAGGGAGCCGAGGAGCACCACCGCGCCCACGGGTACGTTGATCAGCAGCACCCAGCGCCAGGAGAGTCCGTCCACCAGCGCCCCGCCGACCAGTCCGCCGGCGGCGCCGCCGCCCGCCCCGACCGCGGTCCAGGTGGCGATGGCCCGGGCCCGGGCCGCCCCTTCCGGCACGGCCGCGGTCAGGAGCGTCAGCGTCGAGGGGGCCAGCACCGCGGCGCCCAGTCCCTGGACCGCCCGGGCCGCCAGCAGTTCCCACCCCTCCCGGGCCAGCCCGCCGCCGAGCGAGGCCAGGGTGAACAGCGCGAGCCCGGCCAGGAACATGCGCTTGCGGCCGTACAGGTCCCCGGCCCGGCCGCCGAACAGCATGAACCCGGCGAAGGCGATGGCGTAGGCGTTCACCACCCACTGCAGGCCGGGTCCGCTCAGGCCGAGGTCGGCCCGCATCGACGGCAGGGCGACGTTGACGACGGAGACGTCGAGCACGACGAGGAACTGTCCGGCGCAGGCGAGCGCCACGACCAGCCAGGTGGGGGGCGCGGTGCGGCGGGATATGCGGGTGGTGGTGCCGGCGGCTTCGAGCATGGGGGTCATGGTCTCAACCCGCTTTTGGTCCTTGCATCGGTATTTCGCCGCACCGGGGTCTCCTTCTGTGGGCGTAGGCCGGGACCCAGGCCGGGGTGCAGGCCGCGCGGAGCCCGTCCAGAGTCCTTCCGGAGCCCGTCCGGGGCCCGCCCGGCCGGAGCGGGGGCCGGGCGCCGGGCTCGGGGTGCGGGGCGCCGGGCTCGGGAGGCGGGAGAACCTGACGGCGCATCGGATTCCCATGGAAGAGTCAAGAATTCGTTAGGGTGCCAAAGCAACGGAATAGTTGCCCTGACACACGGAGTTCAGGCAGCACGTATCCCCGTCCCTCGATCATCACGATCGTCCGACTTCTGCCGACCTCTTCCGGCCCGGAGGCCATGTTCATGACGCTCACGACGACCGACCGGCCCGCCCGGCGAGCCAGCGGGGCCGTCGTCCCCGTGCTCGCCTTCGCGGGCATCGTTGTCGCGGTGATGCAGACCCTGCTCGTCCCGGTCGTCAAGGACCTGCCCCAGCTGCTGGACACCTCCCCCAGCAACGCCACCTGGGTCCTGACCTCGACCCTGCTCTCGGGTGCCGTGGCCACGCCGATCATGGGGCGTCTCGGCGACCTCTACGGCAAGCGGCGCATGCTGGTCCTGAGCCTGTCCGTGATGGTCGCCGGCGCGCTGGTCAGCGCCCTCACCAGCGAGCTGCTGACGATGATCGCCGGCCGCACGCTCCAGGGCTTCGCCATGGGCGCCATCCCGCTCGGCATCGGCCTGATGCGGGACATGCTGCCGCGCGAGCGGCTCGGCTCGGCCATGGCGCTGATGAGCTCCTCGATCGGCGTCGGCGGCGGCCTCGCGCTGCCCGCCGCGGCGCTGGTGGCGCAGAACACCGACTGGCACGCCCTCTTCTACGGCGCCGCCGGCCTCGGCGCCGTCGCCATCGCCCTCACCCTGGCCGTCGTACCGGAGTCCCCGCTGCGCGCCCAGGGCTCCTTCGACCTGCCGGGCGCGCTCGGCCTGTCCGCCGGCCTGGTGCTGGTGCTGCTGCCGGTCACCAAGGGCAGCGACTGGGGCTGGGCGTCGGGCACCACGCTCGGCCTGTTCGCCGCGGCCGTCGTGGTCCTGCTGCTGTGGGGCCTGATGGAGCTGCGCCTGGCCGCGCCCCTGGTCGACCTGCGCACCACCGCCCGCCGCGAGGTCCTGCTGACCAACCTCGCCTCGATCATGGTCGGCGTCAGCTTCTACGTCGTCTCCCTCGTCCTGCCCCAGCTCCTCCAGCTCCCCACCGCCACCGGTTACGGCCTCGGCCAGTCGATGGTCGTCGCGGGCCTGTGCGTGGCCCCGCTGGGCCTGACGATGATGTTCACGGCGCCCGTGTACGCCCGGCTGTCCGCCCGCTACGGCCCGCGCACCACGCTGATCATCGGCCTGCTGGTCATCGCCGTCGGCTACGGCGGCGGCCTCGGCCTCATGAGCGCCGCCTGGCAGACCGTGATCACCTCGGTGGTGCTCGGCGCCGGCATCGGCCTGGCCTACTCCTCCCTGCCCGCGCTGATCGTCGGCGCGGTCCCGGCCTCCGAGACGGGCGCGGCCAACGGCCTCAACACCCTCATGCGGTCCATCGGCACCTCGGTGTCGAGCGCCGTCGTCGGCATGGTCCTGGCCAACACGGCACACGACGTGGGCGGCGTCGCCGTCCCCACCATGCAGGGCTTCCGCGTCTCCTTCCTGATCGCGACCGCCGCGGTCGCCGTCGGCCTGGTCCTCGCCCTCTTCCTGCCCCGGCAGCGCCCGGCCGCCCGGCCCCAGCTGCGCGCCAGCAGCGAGGAGGACGCCAGCCTGGCCCGCGCCGAGGAAGTGCTGCGCGGCTTCCGCGGCCGAGTGCTGGACGCCACCGGCGCCCCCGTCGCCCGCGCCAAGGTCACCCTGATCGACCGCCACGGCCGCCAGGCGGGCGCCACCCTCTCCGCCGACGACGGCGGCTACGCCCTCGCCGTCCCCGCCCAGGGCCCCTACGTCCTGGCCGCCCGCGCCACGGGCCACGGCCCGCTCGCCCACGCGGCGACGCACACCGGCGGCGACCGCCCGGTCGACCTGGACCTGTCACTGCCGGGCGAGACCGTCTCCGCCTGACGCCACCGGCACCGGCGGCGCACCGCCCGCCGTGCCCCCTGCCGTCGCCCGCCGTACCCCCTGTCGTCCGCCGACGGGGGGTACGGCAGCATGGGCGCCCGGACACCCGTACGCCCCTCACGTGCATTTCTCGCATCTCCGCACACGTCATACGTCTTCTTCCGGAAAGGCAGGCCCCATGCCCGCGGCACCGACGCCCGAGATCCTGGCCGCGTTCGAGGCCGCGAAGGGGTTCCTGCCCCCGCACGAAGGGCTCGCGCTGTACGCGGCGGCCGTGGAGGCGGGCCGGCTGGGGCTGCCGCTGCTGGAGATCGGCACGTACTGCGGCCGGTCCACGATCCTGCTCGCCGACGCGGCCCGCCGGGCCGGGGTCACCGCGCTCACCGTCGACCACCACCGCGGCAGCGAGGAGCAGCAGCCCGGCTGGGACTACCACGACCCGGAGACGGTCGACCCCGAGATCGGCCTGATGGACACGCTGCCCGCCTTCCGCCGCACCCTGCACCGGGCGGGCCTGGAGGACCACGTCGTGGCCCTCGTCGGCCGCTCGCCCCAGGTGGCCGCGGTCTGGAACACCCCCGTCGGCTTCGTCTTCGTCGACGGCGGCCACACCGACGAGCACGCGAACGCCGACTACGAGGGCTGGGTCCCGCACCTGGCCAAGGGCGGGCTCCTCGCCATCCACGACGTCTTCCCGGACCCGCAGGACGAGTTCACCGGCCAGGCCCCCTACCGGATCTACCTCAGGGCCCTGGCCTCCGGCGCGTTCGCCGAGGTCTCGGCGACGGACTCGCTGCGGGTGCTGCGGCGGACGGGGCCGGGGATCTGACCACCGCCCGCTCCCCCGGCGGCCCGGCGCGCGTCACCCGTCGGGCCGTTCTGCACCCTGTGGGCGCCGGGAACGGCCGCTAGGGTGGCAGGCGTGTCGTACACCGGACCGGACTTCGACCCTCCGCGGCCTCGCCGTTCCCCGCTGCGCCGCCCGCTGACCGTGGCGCTGGCCGCGCTGGTGCCGGGAGCGCTGCTCGGGTGGGGCGTGTACGCGGCCGTCGGCGGGCCGCGGGACGAGGGCGGGGCGGACCGGGCGGCCGGCGTGCGGACGCCGCCGGTGCCGTCCTCCAGCGCGCCCGCCGCCTCCGGCGACGACGCAAAGGAGCCCGCCGGCGGGTCCGGGTCCACGGCTGCCACGCCCACGGCCCCGGCCGCCTCGACGGCCACGGCCTCGCCGGGCCGCCGCACCCCGTCACCGTCCGCGCCCGCCGCCTCCGGACCTCTCAAGGGGAAGGTCGTCGTCATCGATCCGGGGCACAACCCGGGCAACTTCCGGTACCCGAGCGAGATCAACCGCAAGGTGGACATCGGGACGAACTGGAAGGAGTGCGACACGACGGGCACGTCCACCAACGCCGGTTACGCCGAGGCCGCGTTCACGCTCGACGTGGCGCACCGGCTGCGCGATCTGCTGACGCGGCAGGGCGCCACGGTGCGGCTGACGCAGGACGGCGACCGGCCGTACGGGCCGTGCGTGGACGAGCGGGCGCGGATCGGCAACGAGGCGAAGGCGGACGCCGCCGTCTCGATCCACGCCGATGGCTCGGGGGCCGGCAACCGCGGTTTCCACGTCATCCTGCCGGGCGCGGTGCACGCGGGCGCCGCCGACACCCGCCCGATCGTCGCCCCCTCCCGCGACCTGGGCACGCGCATCGCGGGCCACTTCGTCCGCGCCACCGGCAGCGCGCCCTCCAACTACGTCGGCGGCGGCACCGGTCTCGTCACGCGCACCGACCTCGGCGGTCTCAACCTGTCGCAGGTCCCCAAGGTGTTCATCGAGTGCGGCAACATGCGCGACAGCCAGGACGCGGCGCTGCTGACCAGCGGCGCCTGGCGGCAGAAGGCGGCGCAGGGCATCTCCGAGGGAATCGTGGGTTTCCTGCGCGGATAAGGGGCGGGCAGAGGGCTCGCGTGCCGGTCCCGGCGGACAGGCGGACCGTGCGGACGATAGTGTCATCCGTACGATGAGGGGCCACCCCCGCGCTTCACACCCGGGCCTGACCGCGACACGGTGGCAGCAACGCCTCTACCGGCCCTCTACCGACGACGAGACGACGACCTACGAAGGACCTGAAGTGAATATCCGCTCCCTCACTCGAGGCGACGGCGTGGTGATCGGAGCAGCGGTGTTGCTGTTCATCGCCTCGTTCCTCGATCTCTACTCGATCGACGGTGCTCCGGACGACGTCGAATTCCCCAGCCTGTGGGGCAGCGGCCCGGTCGTCCTCGGGGTCGTCCTGGCGGGCCTCATCGGTGCCGCGCTCGTCGTGGTGGCGCGTGGTCTGTCGCAGCCCCGGAAGGTCGCAGGTCTCGACCTCGGCCAGTTCGGTGTCGCCTTCACCGTCTTCGCCGCCTGGTCCGCGCTCGGCAACGTCTTCGACCCGGCCGGCGGCGCCGACAACTTCGGCGGTGTCCCCAGTGACGGCCCCGACGCCGGCACCGGCCTGATCCTCGCGCTCGTCGCCACGCTGCTCATGGCGGTCGCCGCGATCGCCACCCCGCTGGTCCCCGCCCTCAAGGGCGCCCTCGTCCCGGCCCCGCGTCCGGCCGCGCCGCAGCCCTACGGCGCCCAGCCGCAAGGCGGTTACGGCTACCCGGGCGCGCAGCAGCAGCCGTACGGCGCTCAGCCGGGCCAGCCCGGTCAGCCGTACGGGGCCCAGCCGCAGCAGGCCCAGCAGCCGCAGCCGGCCGCCGACTTCTCGCCGTTCTGGTTCGCCGTGCCGGTGCCGCGCCCGCTGTACGCGGAGGACGGCTCCCCGACGCCGGTCGCGGAACTGGCGCCGGGCACCTGGTACCTGGCCGTCGAGCAGCGGGGTGCGGCCCTGGTCGCCCAGACGCAGGACGGCCGTCGCGGCGTCCTCCAGGACACCTCCGGCATCCAGCGCGGCTGACCGGCCGGCCCGCCGCAGTGTGCCGTGCGGCCCCTCGCCCTGCCGGGCGGGGGGCCGTTTTCCGTTCCCGCTCCCCACCCGGGTCAGCCGCAGCAGTCCGCTTCCAGCCCCCGCGGCAGGCGGTCGCCGCCGAAGACGGCGCAGGTGGCCTCGTGGCCGCCGAGCGCGGCGACCGCGAGGAGGAGGGACCCGGCCGTCCAGGTGGTCAGCTCCCGCGGCCAGATCGCGTCGTCCTCGAAGACGTAGCCGGTCCAGTACAGGCCGCTGGCCTCGTCCCGCAGGTGCTGGATCGACTGGAGGACCTCCAGGGCGCGGTCGGACTCGCCCGTCGCCCACAGCGCGAGGGCGAGTTCGGCCGACTCGCCGCCGGTGACCCACGGGTTGGGCACCACGCAGCGCACGCCGAGGCCGGGGACGACGAAGCGGTCCCAGTCCTCCTCGATGCGCGCCTTGGCCTCCGCGCCGGTCAGCGCGCCGCCCAGGACGGGGTAGTACCAGTCCATCGAGTAGCGGCCCTTGTCCAGGAACCGCTCCGGGTGGCGGCGGATCGCGTGGCGCAGCACGCCGGCCGCCAGCTCCCAGTCGGGCTGGGGCTCTTCGCGCTGCTCGGCGATGGCGAGCGCGCAGCGCAGCGCGTGGTGGACGGAGGAACAGCCCGTCAGCAGGGCGTCCGCCGTGGCCGTGCCGTCGTCGTCGCGCCGCCAGCCGATCTGCCCGCCGGGCTGCTGGAGCCGCAGCACCCACTCGACCGCCGCGTACACCACCGGCCACATGCGGTCCAGGAAGGTGTCGTCGCCGGTGGAGAGGTAGTGGTGCCAGACCCCTACGGCGACGTAGGCGACGAAGTTGGTCTCCCGGCCGCGGTCGGTGACCCGGCCGGGGTCGCCGTCGGCGTAGGCGGCGTACCAGGAGCCGTCCTCGTTCTGGTGGCGGGCCAGCCACGCGTACGCCCGCTCGGCGGCCTCGTGCTCGCCGGCCGCGTCCAGCGCCATCGCCGCCTCGGTGTGGTCCCAGGGGTCGAGGTGGTGACCGCGGAACCACGGGAGCGCGCCGTCCTCGCGCTGGACGGCGAGGATGCCGCGCACGGTGGCGGCGGCCTGCGCGTCGGTGAGCACCCCGGGCAGGACGAGGTGTTCCGTGCGGGGCGTCGTCACGCGGCGTCCACCGGGGGCAGGTGCGGCAGGTGCGGCTTGGTCGCGTACGCCACGAAGCTCTTGCCGATCAGCGGGTTCAGCGCCTGCTCGGCGACCCGGGTGGCCAGCGGCTTCTTCATGATGTCCCAGACCAGCAGCTTGTGGTACGCCCGCACCGGCAGCGCCTTGTCGTTGTCGACGCCGAACGCGCACTTCAGCCACCAGTACGGCGAGTGCAGCCCGTGGGCGTGGTGGGTGCCGTAGGGCCGCAGGCCGGCCTCGCGCATCTTGGCGAGCAGTTCGTCCGCCTTGTAGATGCGGATGTGGCCGCCCTCGACCTCGTGGTAGGCGTCGGACAGCGCCCAGCAGACCTTCTCGGGGCCGTAGCGGGGCACGGTGACGGCGATGCGCCCGCCGGGCCTGAGCACGCGGACCATCTCGGCGAGCACGCCCTTGTCGTCGGGGATGTGCTCCATCACCTCGGAGATGATGACGACGTCGAAGGACTCGTCGGGGAAGGGCAGCGCGAGCGCGTCGCCCTCCATGGCCGTCGCGGTGGCACCCTCGGGGGCCTCGCCGGCCTCCTTCATCGCCGCGAACCACTTGGCGACCTCGCGGATCTCCTCGCCGTTGCGGTCCAGGGCGACGACCCGGGCGCCTCTGCGGTAGCACTCGAAGGCGTGCCGGCCGGCCCCGCAGCCGAGGTCCAGGACGCGGTCGCCCGGGGCGAGCGGGAACCGGGAGAAGTCGACGGTCAGCACGTGGCCCTGCCTTCGGGGTAGACGCCGGTGACACTGGTGGGAACGGGGGGCTCGGACGGGGCCCGCCGCGATGCCGAGGGGGCGCCCGGCGGGGCCGGGGAGGGAGCGGGGGCGGCGCCCGGAGTGGCCGCGCGGGCGATCGCCTCCCGGTAGTGGGCCACCGTCCCCTCGGCGGCCCGGGCCCAGGTGAAGTGCCGCAGCACGCGCTCGCGTCCGGCGGCGCCGAGGCGGGCCCGCAGCTCCGGGTCGCCGAGCAGCCGGCCCAGCGCGGCGGCCAGCGCGCCCGCGTCGCCGGGCGGCACCGCCAGGCAGGTCTCGCCGTCGCGGCCGGCGACCTCGGGGATCGCCCCGCCGGTGGTGGCCACCAGCGGCGTCCCGGTCGCCATGGCCTCGGCGGCCGGCAGCGAGAAGCCCTCGTACAGCGACGGCACGCAGGCGACCTGGGCCGAGCGCACCAGGTCGACCAGTTCCGCGTCGGAGATGCCCTTGACGAACTCGACGGCGCCTTCGAGTCCGTACCGCTCGACCGCCTGCGCGACGGGGCCTTCCGCGGGCCGCTTGCCGACGACGACGAGGTGGGCGTCCGGGTGCTCGGTGCGCACCTTGGCCAGCGCCTCGACGAGGAAGACGAGGCCCTTGAGCGGCACGTCCGCGCTGGAGGTGGTCACGATCCGGCCCGGCACCTGCGGCACCGAGGGGTCGGGCGAGAACAGGCCGGTGTCGGCGCCGATGTGGACGACGTGGACGCGGTCCCGGCGCACGCCCAGGTCGTCGACGATCTCCTGGCGGGAGCTGCCGGAGACGGTGAGCACGGACGGCAGGCGGCGTGCGACCCGCTTCTGCATGCGGGTGAAGGCGTACCAGCGGCGCACCGAGCAGCGGCGCTGCCAGGTCCGGGCCGCCTCCAGCTCCAGCCGCCGGTCCACGGTGATGGGGTGGTGGATGGTGGTGACCAGCGGGGCACCGAGGTCGCCCAACAGGCCGTAGCCGAGCGTCTGGTTGTCGTGGACGACGTCGAAGTCCCCGCGGCGGGCGCGCAGATGGCGGCGGGCGCGCAGGGAGAAGGTCAGCGGCTCGGGGAAGCCGCCGGTCCACATGGTGGCGACCTCCAGCGCGTCGATCCAGTCGCGGTACTCGTCGCGCTTCGGGGTGCGGAAGGGGTCGGGCTGGCGGTAGAGGTCCAGGCTGGGCAGTTCGGTCAGGCGCAGGCCGCCGGCGTACTCCTCGTCCTCGTCGAGGACGGGGTAGGGCTGGGCGCCGATCACCTCGACGTGGTGGCCGAGGCGGGCCAGTTCGCGCGAGAGGTGCCGGACGTAGACGCCCTGGCCGCCGCAGAACGGGTTTCCCTTGTAGGTGAGGAGTGCGATGCGAAGCGGCCGCGAGCCGTCGCTCGCGAGGTCCGGGCGGGGACCCGCCTGACTGGCCTCAGCGGTCACTCCGGGCCCCCTTCTCCCTGCACTGTCCCGCGAGGTTACGCCGGGACGTTAATCTGGAACAAGTTTCAGACTTGATCGTTCAGAGGCTCTGAATCTACCGGCAGGTAAGGGCGCTGTGGCCCGTGGACCGGGTGATTCGCGCCACGGCGGCCGAGGCGGACAGGGGGCCGACGTGACCAGAGTGACCAGGGCGGACGCCGTGACGGCCCCCGGCGCGCGAGCCGCCGCTCCCGCCCTCACCGAGCGGCAGGAGGCGCGCCGGCGCCGCATCCTGCGGGCGAGCGCCGAGCTGGCCGGGCGGGGCGGTTTCGACGCGGTGCAGATGCGGGAGGTCGCGGAGTCCTCCCAGGTGGCGCTCGGCACGCTGTACCGCTACTTCCCCTCCAAGGTGCATCTGCTGGTCGCGACGATGCAGGACCGGCTGGAGCATCTGCACACCGCCTTGCGCAGGCGGCCGCCGACGGGCGGCACGGCGGCCCGGCGGGCGGCGCAGACCCTGCTGCGGGCCTTCCGCGCCCTGCAGCGCGAGCCGCGTCTGGCCGAGGCGATGGTCAGGGCGCTGACGTTCGCGGACCGCAGTGTGAGCGCGGAGGCCGAGGAGGTCTCCCGCCGGACGACGGCGATCATCCTGGACGCGACGGGTCTCGCCGGCCCCACCCCCGAGCAGCTCTCCGCGATCCGGGTCGTCGAGCACACCTGGCACTCGGCGCTGATCGCCTGGCTGTCCGGGCGGGCCTCGGCCGCGCAGGTGAAGGCCGACATCGAGACGGCGTGCCGGCTGATCGACCTGGCGGGCGCGGACACGGGCCCGGAGACGGGCCCGGACAAGGGGCTGGGGCACACGCGGAAGTACGCGTCGAGGCAGTAGAGGTACGCGCACGGGTGCGGCGGCACGCGAAGGACCTACGAGACGGGTTCCCTTCGCCGGTATTGCCCGGATCAGGTGACTGGGGGTCGCCGTCCGGTCTCTCGACCTTCCGGCCTCTCAGCCCGACCGTCGACGTCGGCATCAGCGGAAGCCGAGGCTTCTCGCCGAAGTCGGCTACTCCGGTTGGACTCCCTCACTCGCCCCGTAGGCCTGACATCAGGATAAACCTTTCTTCTCCTGATGGAACCCCCTAAAGGGGGCAAATCTGGAGAAAAATTCCGGTGGCGCAGGAGAGGCGCCGTGCCCCCGGGCCGCCCCCTCGGGCCACCCCGGCCGCCCTCCCCCGGCCGGGTAAAGTAGCCAGGTCGTCATCACACCCGTACGGGGGGAAGCCGGTGCAATTCCGGCGCTGACCCGCAACCGTAAACCGCCGTTCCCGGCGGTGAGCCGGATCGCCCCGGGCGGGACCGTGACCGGCTCACGTGCCCGGCGCCCGCCGGTGCACGGGCACCGTCGAGGTATACGGAGCCGAGCCGCCCGGGGGTGTCCCGTGCTGCCCGGCCCGCCGCAGGGAAAGGCACCCGCCGATCATGAACGTCCGCCGTCGCAGCGCCGCGGCCCTGGCCGCCATAGCCGTGATCGGCGCCGCCGCGCCCGCGGTCGCCGCCGACCCGTCCCCGTCCCCGTCGGCCCTGGCCAAGGCGGATGGCACCGCCGGGCTGTACGGCACCTCCGACCCGACGTACGACGGTGTCTGGCGCCAGTCCCTCGCCCTGCTCGCGCAGGACGCGGTGGGTGTCGAGCCTCCGGCGCAGGCCGTCGGCTGGCTCACCCGGCAGCAGTGCGCCGACGGGGCCTTCGCGCCCTTCCGCGCCGACACCGCCAAGCCCTGCGACGCCAAGACCGCGGTCGACACCAACAGCACGGCCGCCGCCGTCCAGGCCCTCGCCGCCCTCGGCGGCCACGACGCCGCCACCGGCAAGGCCCTCACCTGGCTGAAGTCCGTGCAGAACAAGGACGGCGGCTGGGGCTACACGCCGGGCGGCCCCAGCGACGCCAACTCCACCTCCGTCGTCATCGGCGCCCTGACCGCCGCCGGCGAGAAGCCGGAGCAGGTCACCAAGGGCGGCAAGTCCCCCTACGACGCCCTGCTCGCCTTCGCCCTGCCCTGCGAGGGCGACGGCAAGGGCGCCTTCGCCTTCCAGCCGGACGAGAAGGGCAAGCTGTCCGCCAACGCCGACGCCACCGCCGCCGGTGTGCTCGGCGCGCTCGGCAAGGGCCTGGTGACCGGGCCGGGCAAGGCGGCCGACGCCGAGTGCGCCGGCTCCGGAAAGCCCACCCGGCAGGAGGCCGCCGCGGGCGGTGCCGCCTATCTCTCCCAGGCCGTCGCCAAGACCGGCCACCTCACCTCCGCCCTCGCCGGCGCCGCCGACCAGCCCGACTACGGCAACACCGCCGACGCCGTCGTCGCGCTCGCCGCGCAGGGCGGCGCCGAGCGGGCCGCGAAGCCGCTGCGCTGGCTGGAGGAGAACGCCGCGACCTGGGCGAAGCAGAGCGGCCCGGCCGCCTGGGCCCAGCTGATCCTCGCCGCCCACGCCACGGGCACCGACCCCCGCGCCTTCGGCGGCACCGACCTGGTCGCCCGGTTGCAGGCGACCGGTCCCGACGTGCCGACGGCGAGCGTGACGGTCAGCGCG
The DNA here is from genome assembly GCF_040628835.1 of Streptomyces sp. NPDC006134. Classification (NCBI taxonomy): domain Bacteria; kingdom Bacillati; phylum Actinomycetota; class Actinomycetes; order Kitasatosporales; family Streptomycetaceae; genus Streptomyces; species Streptomyces sp. NPDC006134. The sequence continues at coordinate 138,922 of NZ_JBEXTV010000008.1, forward strand.
ACGACGGCGAGCGGGGACGAGGAGAAGGACAAGGAGAAGAAGGAGGAGGACGGCGGCCTCGGCGTCTGGTGGTTCGTCGGCGTCTGCCTCGTCGCCGGCATCGGCATCGGCTTCCTGTTCAGCGGCCGCAACCGGAAGCAGCAGCCGTGATCCGCCGCGCCGCCCTCCTCGCCCTGACCGCGCTCGTGCTGCTCGCGGGCGCCGGCCAGGCTCAGGCCGCCGGGTACCGCTACTGGTCGTTCTGGGAGCGCGAGGGCGACCGGTGGACGTATGCCACCCAGGGCCCGTCCACCGCCCGCCCCGACGACGGCGACGTCCAGGGCTTCCGGTTCGCGGTGAGCGAGGACTCCGGGGACGCGGCCCGGCCGCGCGGCGCCGCCGACTTCGCGTCGGTCTGCGGCGGCACGCCCGCCCACGAGGGCAGCAAGCGGGTCGCGCTCGTCCTCGACTTCGGTACGGCGGCCGACGCCCCGTCCGGCGAGACCCCGCCCGGCCGCCGTACCGCCTGCGCCCGCGTCTCCCCCGGCGCGACGACGGCGGACGCCCTGGCGGCCGTCGCCGGACCGCTGCGCTACGACGCCAACGCCCTGCTGTGCGCCATCGCCGGTTACCCGCGGAAGGGGTGCGGCGAGCAGGTGGCGGAAGGCGGGAAGGAGCAGAAGCAGCAGAAGGAGCAGAAGGAGCAAGGGGACCCGGAGAAGGACGAGAGCGGGCCGTCGGCCGGTCTCCTCGCCGGCGTCGGGCTCGTGGTGGTGCTGGGCGGGGCGGCCGTGTGGCAGGCGCGGCGGCGCAGGAAAGCGTAGGCGCGGGCATGCGTGACGGCGCCGCCGTGCACCCCGGTGCCTGGTGGCTGTGGGCGCTCGGCCTCGGAGCCGCCGCCACCCGCACCACCAACCCCCTCCTCCTCGCCCTGCTCGTCGCGGTCTCCGCGTACGTCGTGACGGCGCGCCGCCCGCACGCCCCCTGGTCCCGCTCCTACGGCACCTTCGTGAAGCTGGCCCTCGCCGTCATCGCCGTCCGCCTCGTCTTCATGGCCGTCTTCGGCTCCGGCGTCCCCGGCACGCACGTGCTCGTCACGCTGCCCGAGGTCCCGCTGCCCGACTGGGCGCAGGGCATCCGCCTGGGCGGCGAGGTCACCGCCGAGGGACTGGCCTACGCGCTGTACCAGGCCATGAAGCTGGCCGCCCTGCTGATCTGCGTCGGCGCCGCGAACGCCCTCGCCAGCCCCTCCCGCCTCCTCAAGGCCCTGCCCGGCGCCCTGTACGAGACGGGCGTCGCCGTCGTCGTCGCCCTCACCTTCGCCCCGTACCTCATCGCCGACGTGCGGCGCCTGCGCGCCGCCCGCCGGCTGCGGGGCCGGCCCGACCGGGGCGTGCGGGGCCTGCTCCAGGTCGGGCTGCCGGTCCTGGAGGGCGCGCTGGAGCGTTCCGTGGCCCTGGCCGCCGCGATGGACGCCCGCGGGTACGGCCGTACCGCGCGGGTCCCCGCCGCCGTCCGCCGTACGACCGCCGCCCTCACCCTGGCCGGGCTGCTCGGCGTCTGCGCGGGAACGTACGGGATGCTCACCGCCGAGGGCGGCACGTACGGGCTGCCCGTGCTGCTCGCCGGGGTCGCCGCCGCCCTCGCGGGCCTGTGGCTCGGGGGCCGCCGCTCCCTGCGCACCCGCTACCGGCCCGACCGCTGGGACCTGCGGTCCGGCCTGGTCGCCGCGTCCGGCGCCGCGGTCGCGGCCCTGCTGGCCCTCGCCGCCGTCCGCGACCCGGCCGCGCTGAACCCGAGTGTGGTCCCGCCGGTCGCGCCCGCCCTGCCCCTGTGGCCGGCGGCGGCCGTCCTCCTCGGGCTGCTGCCCGCCTTCGTCACCCCCGCCCCCGACCGCCCCGCCCCCGGCCGTCCTGTCCCCGGCCGTCCCGTATCCGCCCGTCCCGTATCCGCCGAGGAGGCGTCGTGATCCGCTTCGAGGACGTCAGCGTGACGTACGACGGGGCGAGCGAACCCACCGTCCAGGGAGTGGACTTCACCGTCCCGGAAGGCGAACTCGTGCTGCTCGTCGGCCCGTCGGGGGCCGGCAAGTCGACCGTGCTCGGCGCGGTGAGCGGCCTGGTGCCGCACTTCACCGGCGGCACCCTGCGCGGCCGGGTCACCGTCGCCGGCCGCGACACCCGCACCCACAAGCCGCGCGACCTGGCCGACGTCGTCGGCACCGTGGGCCAGGATCCGCTGGCCCACTTCGTGACGGACACCGTGGAGGAGGAGCTCGCCTACGGCATGGAGTCGCTGGGCCTGCCGCCCCAGGTGATGCGCCGCCGGGTGGAGGAGACCCTCGACCTGCTCGGCCTGGCCGACCTGCGCGACCGCCCGATCGCCACGCTCTCCGGCGGGCAGCGGCAGCGGGTGGCGATCGGCTCGGTCCTCACGCCGCACCCCGCGGTGCTGGTGCTGGACGAGCCGACCTCGGCCCTGGACCCGGCCGCCGCGGAGGAGGTCCTCGCCGTCCTCCAGCGCCTCGTCCACGACCTCGGCACCACGGTCCTGATGGCCGAACACCGTCTGGAACGCGTCATCCAGTACGCCGACCAGGTCGTCCTCCTGCCGGAACCGGGGGCGGCGCCGGTCGCCGGCGCCCCGGCCGAGGTGATGGCCGTCTCCCCGGTGTGCCCGCCGGTGGTGGAGCTGGGCCGCCTGGCGGGCTGGTCCCCGCTGCCGCTGACGGTCCGGGACGCCCGGCGCCGGGCGGCACCCCTGCGGGAGCGGCTCGCCGGGCGGACGGCACCGCGGGGTGGACCGGAAGGTGAACCGCAGGGTGGGCCGGAGGCCGTCCCGGAGGGTGGACCGGAAGGCGCCCCGGAGGGCACGCGGAAGACCACTTCCAAGGCCGTCCCGGAGGGTGCTCCGGAGGCCGCCGCCCCGGGGAGTGCTCTGGAGGCCGCCCAGGAGGGCACTCCGGAGACCGCTCCGAAGGCCGCCCAAGACGGTGCTCCGGAGGCCGTCCCGGCGGTCGTCCCGGAGGGCGTCGGCGCGTCCGCCGTCCGGTCCGTCCCGTTCCCGCGCCGGTGGCCGCGGCGCAGGCCGCCCCGCCGGGGGCCGGGGCCCGTCCCCCGCTCCGGTCCCGTCGCCGAGGCCCGCGGCCTCGCCGTGCGCCGCGGCCGGGCCGAGACCCTGCACGGCGTCGACCTCACCGTCTCCCCCGGTGAGACCGTCGCCCTCATGGGCCGCAACGGCGCCGGGAAGTCCACCCTGCTGTCGGCGCTCGTCGGTCTGGTGGAGCCGTCCGCCGGCTCCGTCCGCGCCGCCGGCGCCGTACCGCACCGGACGCCGCCCCGCGACCTCGTGCGCCGCGTCGGCCTGGTCCCGCAGGAGCCGCGGGACCTGCTGTACGCCGACACGGTCGCCGCCGAGTGCCTGGCCGCCGACCGGGACGCGGGCGCGGAGCCCGGCACCTGCCGCGCCCTGCTGTCCGAGCTGCTGCCCGGCGTCGCCGACGGCACGCACCCGCGCGACCTGTCGGAGGGGCAGCGCCTGACGCTCGCCCTGGCCGTGGTGCTGACGGCCCGCCCGCCGCTGCTCCTGCTGGACGAGCCGACGCGCGGCCTGGACTACGCGGCCAAGGCCCGCCTGACCGCGATCCTGCGCGCCCTGGCCGCCGAGGGCCACGCCATCGTGCTGGCCACCCACGACGTGGAGCTGGCCGTGGAGCTCGCCCACCGGGTGGTGCTGCTCGCGCAGGGCGAGGTGATCGCCGACGGCCCGACCGCGGACGTGGCGGTGGCCTCCCCGTCCTTCGCCCCGCAGGTCGCCAAGATCCTCGCCCCGCAGAAGTGGCTGACGGTGGCCCAGGTACGGAAGGCCCTGTCGTGACCCCCGCGCCGTCCCCGGACCCCGCGTCGCCCTCGGTCCCCGCGTCGCCCCCGGCTCCTGCCCGCCGGCGCCGGGTCCGGGCCGTCCGTCTCGGCCCCCGCTCCGTCGCCGCCCTCGTGCTGGCCGGTGCGGTCGGGGTGGCCGCCTTCGGCTGGCCGTTCCTCGCCCCGCCCGACTCGCAGGTCGGCGCGCACGCCCAGGACGCTCCGTGGCTGTTCGCGGGGCTGCTGGTGCTGCTGGTGGCCGTGGTGGCGGCGACCATCGCGGAGTCGGGGCTCGGCCCGAAGGCGGTGGCGATGCTCGGCGTCCTGGCGGCGGCGGGCGCGGCGCTGCGCCCGCTCGGCGCGGGCACCGCCGGCCTGGAGCCGATGTTCTTCCTGATGCTGCTCAGCGGGCGGGTCCTCGGCCCGGGGTTCGGGTTCGTCCTCGGCTCGGTCACCATGTTCGCGTCCGCGCTGCTGACGGGCGGGGTGGGGCCGTGGATGCCGTTCCAGATGCTGACGCTGGGCTGGTTCACGATGGGCGCCGGCCTGCTGCCGTTCCCCGACCGGCTGCGCGGGCGCGCGGAGCTGTGGCTGCTGGCCGGCTACGGCTTCCTCGCCGCGTTCGCCTACGGAGCCGTGATGAACCTGGCGGGCTGGCCCTTCATGAGCCTCGGCTCGGACATCGGCTTTCACGCGGGGGCCTCCGTCCCCGCCAACCTGGCCCACTTCGTGGCCTACTACCTGGCCACCTCCCTCGGCTGGGACCTGGGCCGCGCGCTCGTCACGGTCGTCCTGACCTTCGTCCTCGGCCCCACGCTCCTCAAGGCGCTGCGCCGGGCCACCCGCCGGGCCGCGTTCGAGACGCCGGTCACCTTCGAGGACCCCGCCCCGGTGAACCGGCCCACATGACCTGGGTCACCTACGAACCGGGGTCGTAGGCGCCGCGCACCGGAGACGGGCGGCGCCTACCGCCGCGGCCTGCGGTGCGCCGGGCCCGTCGCACCGGGAGCCAGGGCCCCGTATGCGAACGGGGTTAGTAAAAGGGGTGATTGCGGGCGCCCTCGCGGGCTGTTTCCCTGGACGGGCCGCCAGGCGCCGACGTGCCCCCAGGGGCCGCGGCGCCGACGTATGCCTCCCCCCGCGCCGGTACGCGCCGCGTGGTTCCGGCATGCCGCGGCTCCCCCGTCCCCGTCGAAAGGCTCCCCGTGACCGTCTCCTCCCTCTCCTTCCTTCGCCGTGCCGCCGCCCCGAAGAAGGCCCTCGCCGGTGCCGCCGTGGCCGCCGCCGCCTGCGGCACGCTGATCGCCGCCGCGCCCGCCCAGGCCGCGACGCCGGCCTCCTCGGCCCAGGCGACCGCGAAGAAGATGATCGGGAGCACGGCCGAGTACCAGTGCTTCTCGAAGATCGTCGAGCGGGAGAGCGGCTGGGACGTCGACGCCACCAACGCCTCCAGCGGCGCCTACGGCCTGGTCCAGGCCCTGCCGGGCTCGAAGATGGCCTCGGCCGGCTCCGACTGGAGGACCAACGCGGCCACCCAGATCGAGTGGGGCCTGGACTACATGAAGGACCGTTACGGCAGCGCCTGCGACGCCTGGAACTTCTGGCAGGCCAACGGCTGGTACTGATCCGGCCCGAACGGCCCGCCCGGCCCCACGCACAGCCGAAGGCGGCGGCCCCCGATCCCCGGGGCCGCCGCCTTCGCCGTACCCGCCCGTGTGAGCCACCCGTCCACGTGCGCCACAACCCGCCGGTGAACGTTTCTGTTCGAATTCGCGTCTTCCCCGTGTCCCACCCGCTGTGCCCGCCCGAAGACGCGAACGGAAGCCTCTCACCGTGGTCCCTGCCGAGCTCACCGCCACCCGGCCCGAACACCGCCCGGCCGCCCGACGCGGCCCCCGCCCCCTGCACGCCCTGTGGCGGCGCCACCGGCTCCCCCTCCTCGCCACCCTCCCCGCCCTGCCGCTGTACGTGCTGTGGTGGACGGTCCTCGCCACCGGGGGCGGCGACCTGGCCGCCCAGTACGCCTGGGCGGACTTCGCCTCCCGGCACGGCGGCTCGGCGTACGGGCTGTTCTGGTACGGCGGAACGCACACCGCCAACTACAGCCTGATCTCCCCGTACCTGATGGCCGCGTTCGGCGTGCGCACGGTCACCGCCGTCTCCGGGCTCGCCGCCTCGTGGCTCGCGGCCGTGCTGATCGCGCGGGCCGGGGTGCGAAGACCCCTGGGGCCGGCGCTGCTCGCCTCGCTGGCCCTGTGGTGCAACGTGGTCTCGGGGCGCACCACCTTCGCCCTCGGTGTCGCGCTCGGGCTGGCCGCCTGTCTGCTGCTGACGCGGCAGCGGCGCCTGGTCCTCGCCGCCTCCTACGCGGCCCTCGCCACGATGGCGTCCCCGGTGGCCGGGCTGTTCCTGGCCGTCGCCGGGGCCGGTTTCCTCCTCGTACGGGACCGGGGGCGGGCCCTGGTGCTGCTGGTGCCGCCCGCCGCCGTGGTCGGCGCGACCACCCTCCTCTTCCCCTTCAGCGGCGAGCAGCCCATGCCCCCGTCCCGGATATGGCCGCCGGTGCTGCTCGGCCTCGCCGTCACCGCGCTCGCCCCGCGCTCCTGGCGGGTAGCCCGGTGGAGCGGGGCCGTGTACGCGGCCGGGACCGTGCTGGCGTACCTCGTCCCCTCCCCCGTCGGCACCAACGTGGAGCGGTTCGCGGAGCTGTTCGCCCCGGCGGTGCTGCTGGCCGCGCTGCTCGCCCGGCCGCAGCTGCGGCGGCTGCGGCGGAACCTGCTGGTCGCAACGTTGGTCTTCGCCGTCGCCTGGGTCGGCAAGAAGACCGCCGACGACGTGGTCGAGTACACCGCCGTGCCCGCCTGGGCCACCGGGACGAGCGGGGTCGTACGGGCCCTGGACGAGCTCGGCGCCGACCGCACCCGGGTGGAGGTGGTCCCCGCCCGCAACCACCGGGAGGCCGCGCTGCTCGCCCCGCACGTCCGCCTCGCCCGCGGCTGGAACCGGCAGCTCGACATGGAACGGGCCCGCCTCTTCTACGACGGCAGCTTCGACGCGCGGACCTACCGGGCCTGGCTGGACCGGTGGGCGGTCGGCTTCGTGGTGCTGCCGCTGGGCAAGCCGGACGGGTTCGCGCGGGAGGAGGCGCGCCTGGTGCGGGAGCGGCGGCCCGCCTGGCTGGAGCCCGTGTGGCAGGACGCCCACTGGCGGGTGTACCGGGTGCGGGACGCCGTGCCGCTGGTGTCCGCGCCCGGCAGCGTGGTGCGGACGACCGGCGCGGAGCTGGTGCTGCGCGTGGAGCGGCCGGGCGCGGTGACCGTGCGGGTCGCCTGGTCGCCGTGGCTGCGGTCCGACGGCGGGTGCCTCGCCCGCGAGGGCGAGTTCACCCGGCTGACCGTCTCCGCGCCCGGCGAGTACCGGATCAGCTCGGAGTACGGTCCTTCGCGGGGGGAGCGGGAGCGCTGCTGACCTCGGCTTCGGTTGCGGCTCCGGCGGTGGTTTCGGTTGCGGCTCCGGTTCCGGTTCCGGCGGTGGTTTCGGTTGCGGCTCCGGCTCCGGTTCCGGCTGCGGCAGTGGTTCCGGCTGCGGCGGTGGTTTCGGTTGCGGCTCCGGCTCCGGTTCCGGCTGCGGCAGTGGTTCCGGCTGCGGCGGTGGTTTCGGTTGCGGCTCCGGCTCCGGCGGTTTCGGCTGCGGCAGTGGTTCCGGTTCCGGCTGCGGCAGTGGTTCCGGGTTCGGTTCCGGCGGTGGCGGTGGTGGCGGGGGTGGTGGCGAAGGCCGTGGTCGTCCGGGCGCGCGGGCCCTGGAACAGGTACGTCAGACCGAAGCCGGCGCCGACGACCAGCGCGCCGCCCACCGCGTCCAGCACCCAGTGGTTGCCGGTCGCCACGATCGCCGAGACCGTGAAGAGGGGGTGCAGCAGGCCGACGGCCTTCATCCACGCCTTCGGCGCGATGACCGCGATGACCAGGCCGCACCACAGCGACCAGCCGAAGTGCAGCGACGGCATCGCCGCGTACTGGTTGGTCAGGGCCGTGAGGGTGCCGTAGTCCGGCTTGGAGAAGTCCTGCACGCCGTGCACGGTGTCGATGATCCCGAGCGTCGGCATCAGGCGCGGCGGGGCCAGCGGGTAGAGCCAGAAGCCGACCAGGGCGAGCAGCGTGGTGAAGCCGAGCGCGGAGCGGGCCCAGCGGTAGTCGACCGGGCGGCGCCAGTACAGGACGCCGAGGACGGTCAGCGGGATCACGAAGTGGAACGAGGTGTAGTAGAAGTCGAAGAAGTCCCGCAGCCAGCCGACCTTGACGACCGCGTGGTTGACGGCGTGCTCGATGTCGAGGTGCAGGAAGCGCTCCAGGCCGAGGATCTGGTGGCCGTGCTCCTCGGCGCGGGCCCGGCCCGCCGAGTTGCTGCCGCCGGTCGCCGCCAGGCGGACCTTGGAGTAGGCGGCGTAGGTGACCCGGATGAGGAGCAGCTCCAGCAGGAGGTTCGGGCGGGTGAGGACGCGGCGCAGGAACGGCAGGAGCGGGACGTGCCGGAACCGCGTCGGGACGGGTGCGGCGTACCGGGTGGGGACCGGGGTCTCGTAGGACGGCGAGGTGCGGGACAGGAACGGTACGGCGGTGGCGGCGGCGAGCGCCGCGAGCAGGACCAGGTTGTCGCGCAGGGGGTACAGCGCCGACATGTTCGGCAGCATCATCTTCGCGGGCAGCGTCATCACCAGGACGACCGCCACCGGCCACACGTACCGGTCCGAGGCGCGCTTGCCGACCCGGCCGACGACCGCGAGCAGCACCCACAGCAGCTGGTGCTGCCAGGTGGCGGGCGACACCGCGACCGCCGCGCAGCCGGTGATCGCCACCGCGAGCAGCAGCTGGCCGTCGCGGGCGTAGCGCACGGCGCGGCGCACGCCGAGGACGGCGACCGCCGTGCCGAGGACGAGGAAGAGGGCGGTCTCCGGCGGGCCGGTCAGGCCCAGGCGCAGCAGCGCGCCGTGCAGGGACTGGTTGGCCAGGTCGTCGGCCTCGCCGCCCAGGCCCACGCCCGCCATGTGGTGCACCCAGTACGTGTACGAGTCCTGCGCCATCGCCGCCCAGGCGAGCGCGGTGCACGCGGCGAAGGTCACGCCGGTGGACACGGCGGCCCGGCGACGGCCCGTGAACCACAGCAGAGGGGCGAAGAGCAGCACCGTCGGCTGGAGCGCCGCGGCGACGCCGACGAGCAGGCCGCCGGTGCGCTCGCCGCGCACGGCCAGGCAGCCCAGGAGCACGAGCAGGACCGGGATGATGCTGGTCTGGCCGAGCCAGAACGTATTGCGCACCGGCAGGGAGACCATGAGCAGGCTGACCGCGACCGGCGCCGCCAGCAGCGCCGTGCGCCGGCCCGCCGGCTGCGGCAGGGCCCGCGCGGCGACCACGCCGAGGGCCGCGACCAGCAGCAGCGTCCCGAAGGTCCAGCCCCAGCCGAGGGCCTGTTCGGCCGCCCGGGTGAGCGGTTTGAGGACCAGGCCGGCGAAGGGGGTGCCGGTGAAGCGGGTCGAGTCGTACAGGGAGCCCTCGACGTGCAGGACGCCGGCGGGACCGACCCAGGTCTCCAGGTCCGTCAGGCGTTCCCCCCGCGGGGTGCCGAGAACGGCCGCCAGCTGTCGTACGGCGAGGACGGCCGCGACCAGCCACAGGCCCAGCCGGGCCGCGCGCAGGTGTGCTCTGGCCTCGCCGACGGCCGTCGCCCCGAAGGCTTCCGCCGGCCGCCCACTGTGCTCCGCATTCGCCACGCCCCGTCGGCCTCCCGCCCCATCCGTCCCACGCGATCTGCGCGGATTGTCGTTCCTGCGAACCCTATGAGGCTCGCACCACCCCCGGAGAGAGACGCAGGCAACCCCGTCTTCACCTGTCCGCCGCTCTCCTTTTGTCCGGATGACGATAGTGGGGGAACGAATGGGGCGCCTCCGCGGGGCTCGGGGAGGCCGGTGCAGCCGGTGGGACCGGCGAGTCCGTCGGGGGCCATGGGGGCTGGTGGAGAGCGACAAGGATCACAAGACGGGCGGGGGTGCACCGTTCCGAGCTGGGCAGACGCCCCAGGACGCACCCGGTTTTGCTGCGCTCCGCAGCGAAAGAGGAACGGTGCGTAAGGGGCAGATCACCGCCTATGGTCGATTTTCGGCCCGGCGACAGCGCCGCCGCGCGGGTCGTGCCCCTGTTCCCGTCGAAAGGTAGGCGAGCGAAGCCTTGTCGGCCGCCACAGTCGCCGCTCCCCCGTCCGTCCCGTCCGCGTCCGCCACGGCGGCACCCGGCGCCACCGTCACCGACCCCGCCCTCGTCCGGCGCGCCGTGAAGGCGGCCGCGCTCGGCAACGCCATGGAGTGGTTCGACTTCGGCGTCTACAGCTACATCGCGGTGACGCTGGGCAAGGTCTTCTTCCCGTCGGGCAATCCGACGGCCCAGCTGCTGTCGACCTTCGGCGCCTTCGCCGCGGCGTTCCTGGTCCGGCCGCTCGGCGGCATGATCTTCGGGCCGCTCGGCGACCGGGTCGGGCGGCAGAAGGTGCTCGCCCTGACGATGATCATGATGGCGGTGGGCACGTTCGCGATCGGGCTGATCCCGTCGTACGCGGCGATCGGCGTCTGGGCGCCGGTGCTGCTGCTGGCCGCGCGGCTGGTGCAGGGGTTCTCGACCGGCGGCGAGTACGCGGGCGCGTCCACCTTCATCGCCGAGTACGCGCCGGACAAGCGGCGCGGATTCCTCGGGAGCTGGCTGGAGTTCGGCACGCTGGCCGGGTACATCGGCGGCGCGGGGCTGGTCACGCTGATGACCGCGCTGCTGCCGGCGGACGACCTGACGTCCTGGGGCTGGCGGATCCCGTTCCTGATCGCCGGGCCGATGGGGCTGATCGGGCTGTACCTGCGGATGCGGCTGGAGGAGACGCCGGCGTTCGCGGCCGAGGCCGAGAAGGCGGAGTCCGAGCGGCCGAAGGTGCCGCTGCGGGAGATGATCACCGGGCAGTGGAAGGCGCTGCTGCTGTGCGTCGGGCTGGTGCTGGTCTTCAACGTCACCGACTACATGCTGCTGTCGTACATGCCGAGCTATCTGACCAGTGAGCTGAAGTACGACGAGACGCACGGGCTGCTGGTCGTGCTGGGCGTGATGGCGCTGATGATGGTCGTGCAGCCGTTCGCGGGCGCGCTGACCGACCGGGTCGGGCGGCGGCCGGTGATCGCGGCGGGCTGCGCGGGCTTCCTGCTGCTGTCGGTCCCGGCGCTGCTGCTGATCCGCGAGGGCAGCCTGCTCGCGGTGGGGCTGGGCATGGCGGCGCTGGGTCTGCTGCTGGTCTGCTTCACCTCCGCCATGCCGGCCGCGCTGCCGGCGCTGTTCCCGACGCGGGTGCGGTACGGGTCGCTGTCGATCGGGTTCAACGTGTCCGTGTCGCTGTTCGGCGGGACGACGCCGCTGGTGGTGACGGCGCTGATCGGGGCGACCGGGAACCTGATGATGCCCGCGTACTACATGATGGCCGCGGCCGTGGTCGGCGGCGTGGCGGTGTGGTTCATGGCGGAGTCGGCGGGCCGTCCGCTGCCGGGCTCGGCGCCTGCCGTGGAGCGCTGAGCCTTTCGCCTCCGGCGGTGGGCGGGGGTGCCTGCGGCGCATGTGCGGGTGCCTTCGGCGGTGGGGGCCGGGGGTGCCTGCGGCGCATGTGCGGCTCCGGTGGGGGTGCGCGTAGCGCCTTCCCGGCGGGGACGGGTCGGGCCGTGCCGGGGGTGTCCGTCCTCGGAACGGCGCGGAATCGGTCGCGCACCATCGCGCCCGGGTTGACGCGCCAACCGCTGCGGGCGGACACCCCCCCCCGGCACGCCCCTTCCCGCCGCGGGCGACCGCGGCTCCGTCCCAACGGGGGTGGTGGGTGCGGCCAGGCCGCCCAGCCATGGGCAGCAGGTGTCGCTCAGCCGCGGGCAGCCGGTGCCACCCAGCCGCGGGCAATCGCGCCTCCCCCAGTGCCCGAACGGCCTGGGAGGTACCCCCAGGGCGCCCCGGCAGCGCCGGGCCGCGCGACCCACCCCGGCGGTCACCCCGACGCCGGGCGACCGGGAACGCCGGACCGGCACCCCACCCCATCCGGCCGAAACACATCCGGCAATCCCCTGACACGTCACCGGACGGCGACTATATTCGTTAGCGCAGCTAGTTAGGAAGGCTAACTAGACATACGGAAGGCGCAGGCGCATGAGCGAGTCGCAGCTCTGGGACGACGTCGACGACTACTTCACCACCCATCTCGCCCGCGACGACGACGCCCTCCGGGCCGCCCTCCGCGACAGCGACGCGGCCGAGCTCCCGAAGATCAGCGTGTCCGCCCCCCAGGGCAAGCTGCTCCAGCTCCTCGCCCAGATCCAGGGCGCCCGGCACATCCTGGAGATCGGCACCCTCGGCGGCTACAGCACGATCTGGCTGGCCCGCGCCCTCCCCGCCGACGGCCGCCTGATCTCCCTGGAGCACAGCGCCAGGCACGCCGAGGTCGCCGTCCGCAACATCGCCCGCGCCGGCCTGGACCGGCAGGTCGAGGTGCGCGTGGGCCCGGCGCTGGAGTCGCTGCCCAAGCTCGCGGACGAGAATCCGCCCCCCTTCGACCTGGTCTTCGTCGACGCCGACAAGGCCAACAACCCGCACTACGTCGAGTGGGCCCTGAAGCTCACCCGCACCGGCAGCCTGATCGTCGTCGACAACGTCGTCCGCGGCGGGCGCGTCGCCGACCCCGGCAGCACCGCCGACGACGTACGCGGCACCCGCGCCGCCATCGAGATGATCGGCAGCCACCCGAGGCTCAGCGGTACGGCGATCCAGACGGTCGGCAGCAAGGGGTACGACGGCTTCGCGCTGGCGCGTGTGCTCGCCTGAGCCGGGCGGTCACACCTCGTGGTGGAAGCCCACGTCGATGCTGCGCGGGCCGGTGCGGTCCTGGACGACGACCTCGCCGGTGCCCCCGGCAGGCAGCGGCACGGTGCCGCCGTAGGCGACGGGCTGCGCATGCCCGCCGATCACGAGCCGGACCTCGGAGGACGGGTCGGGCTGGGAGCCGCGCAGCCAGGTCAGCCGCCAGGCCCCGTCGGGGCCGCACCGGAACTCCAGGTGGACGCGGGAGACGAACAGCCAGTCCTCGGGCGTCACGAGCCGGCACACCGACGCGTCCCGCCCCACCCGCAGCACGGCCCCCGGCTCGCTGGGCGCCTCGGCCATCCGCATGCCGGCCGTGGCGCCCGCGTCCGCCGCGGAGACGGCGGCCATGGTGAGTTCGAGCACGTGCGCTCCTCCTGAGACGTCCGGGCCGGGGGGCGGCGGCCCGCCGCGCGACAGGCGCCGGGTGGGGGTGGTCTTCGGCACAATAGGGGCATGACCGAGCGGAAGCCACCCGGTGTCGACTTCGAGTCCTGGGTCGACAGACAGATCCGCGACGCGGAGGCGCGCGGTGAGTTCGACCGGTTGCCCGGGGCCGGCAAGCCGCTGCCCGCGGACGTGGACGCGGTCTACGACGAGCTGTGGTGGGTCAAGCGGAAGCTGGCCCGCGAGGGCGCCTCGGTCCTGCCGCCGGCACTGGCCCTGCGCAAGGAGGCCGAGGACGTGCTGGAGGCGGCCCTGAGGGCGCCGTCCGAGCCCGCGGTGCGGAGGATGGTCGAGGATCTCAACGTCAAGATCCGTGACGTCATGTTCAAGCCGCCGCCCGGCCCTCCCCTGGGCCTGAAGCCGTACGACGTCGACGAGGTCGTACGGCGGTGGCGGGAGCGCCGGGCGGGGCGGTAGGGCCTGCCGCGCCTCAGAGGCGCAGGAGGCGGTCCGCCAGTTCGCGGTAGTCCCGCAGGGCCAGGCGGAGCTGTTCGGTGTCGGTGGACGTCGCGTGCTCGTCCGTGCCCTGCCACGCCCCGCGCAGGGTGTGGCGGCGCCGGTTCACCGCGTCGGTGAAGCGGGCGACGATCTCCTCCAGGGCGTGGTCGGCCTCCTCCACGGCGGCCCGCGGATCGTCGACGAATCCGGAGACCGCGTGGTGCAGCCGCTGCCCCAGCTTGTCGCTCTCCTCGTGCGGCAGGAGACGGGCGCTCGCAGCGCCGGAGGTGGTGGCGGGCCGGTGCGCGGCGGCGGCCGGGGCGGTGCCCACCGCCGTCTCGCCGCGGGCGTCGGGGGTCTGCTGCCCGGTGGGGACGCTGCCGGGCGGACGGGTCACGTCGGACATGTGCCTCAGCTCTCCTTCGGCTGGCGCCGGTGGAACGACCAGGGGGTGTGGGCGCGGACCGGTGCCGAGTGGTGGCCGTCCGCGGCGGTGTGGTGCCGGCCGTCGTGGCGGGCCGGGCGCAGCAGGTCCTCGAACAGGGCGCGGGCCTCGACCATGGCCTCGCGCAGATCCTCGGTGCCCGTGCCGTCGTCGGTGCCGAGGTGCGCGGCGCGGTGCACGCGCCGGTAGCCGTCGACGTGGCGGGCGTGGTGCACGGACAGGGCGGCGAGCTGCTCCTCGTACTGCCCGCCGTCCGGGAAGCCCCGGGCGCCGGCCAGCTCCGCGAGCAGCCGGTCCGCCTCGGCGACCGCCTCCCGCGGGGAGTCGACGAAGCGCTCCTGGGCGGCCGTCCAGCGCACCTCGAACCGCTCGCGCTCTGCGGGGTCCAGCGCCTTCTCGCGCAGGCCGCCGTGGCGTTCCACGCGCTGGGCGAGCTCGCGCTCGGCGGCCTTGGTGTCGCCGTCGTGCCGGGCCACGGCCCGGTCGTACTCGGGCCCGAAGCGCCGCTTCAGGCTTGTGCCGTGCCGTGGTCCGCGTGCGCGCAGGGTCAGGACGGCCGCGACGAGGAGCACGGCCGCCACGATCACGATCAGAGCGATGATCACGCCTGTGGACATGAATGCCTTCCGGGTTCTCGGCCCAACCGGTCCTCGGAGCGGGCCGGTTCGGGGTTCCGGGTAGCCCGGCGGAAATGGTCCAAACGGCAACCAACGGGCGTGGTACGGAGGGCCGACCCCCGGGTCGGCGGATCGGCGCAGGGGGCGTACGCCATCGGCGGGAGGGCGCGGAGACGGACGCCGAGAGGGCCCTCGTCGCGCGGTCGCGTCCGTTGTTCGTTGTTCGTTGTTCGGTTGCGAGCCGGTATTCGTTATTCGGTTGCGGGCCGGTATTCGTTATTCGGTTGCGGGCCGGTCCGGTCCCGTCCGGACAATGTCCCCCATGTCCTGGACCATCGCCCCGGAGCCGTACGGCTCCCCTGTCGCCGCCGCCCTGTGGCGGGCGTACTACACCGAGGTCAGCGACCGCTGGTACCTGCGGTACGAGGGACGGCGGACCGACCCCGCCGAGCTGGAGCGGGAGATCGCCGCCGAGAGCGGTGCCGATCTCGCCCCGCCGCGCGGGGTGCTGCTGGTCGCGCGGTACGAGGGTGAGCCGGCCGGCACCGCGGGCGTGCGGCTGCTGGACGCCGCCACCGCCGAGCTGAAGCGGGTGTTCGTCGCCGAGGGCCTGCGCGGGCGGGGCGGGGCCGCGCTGCTGGTCGGGGCCGCCGAGGACGCGGCGCGGGCGCTCGGGGCGGCGGAGATGGTGCTCGACACGCGCGGTGACCTCGTCGAGGCCCGCGCCCTGTACGCGCGGCTCGGCTACACGGAGACCGAGGCGTACAACAGCAGCCCGTACGCCGAGCACTGGTTCCGCAAGTCCCTCATCCCGCACGGGCCAGGGCCCGGCCCTCGCGCGGGCGCTCCCGCTCCGAGCCGCACAGCTCGCCGGTGAGCTCCTGCACCAGCTGCACCAGGTCGGTCGGGCGGTCCGGTCCCCACCAGTCGCCGAGCAGCTCGGCCAGGGACTCCTCGCGGGCGCGGGCCAGCCGCTGGACGACCTCGTGCCCCTGGTCGGTCAGGACCAGGTCGAGGCCCTCGCGGACGGCCAGGCGCCGCTCCTCGACCTGCCGGGCGGCCTCCATGACCACCTGGAGCGGGACGGGGCCGCGCTCGGCGAGCACGGCCGGCTCCACCCGGCCGTACCGCCTGATCCGCAGCAGCAGCCAGCTCGCGGCGGGCAGCAGGTCGTAGCCCGCCCGCTCGGTGATCTTCCGGTAGACCTCGCGGCGGCCCTCGCGGGTGCCGAGGACGGACAGCGCGCGGCACACCTCGTCGTGCGAGGACCGCTCCACCGGGTTGCTGGCGAAGGTCTGGGTGCCGTCGGGGGCCGTGACCGAGCCGCGCAGCCGGTCCTCCTTCAGCAGCCAGGCCAGGGCGAAGCCGAGGAGGGCGACGGGGGCGGCGTACAGGAAGACGTCGGTGATGGAGGAGGCGTACGCGTGCAGCGCCCCGGGGCGCAGCGCGGGCGGCAGGGCGGCGATGCCGCGCGGATCGGCCTGGAGGGTGTCCGCGGAGACGCCGGGCGGGAGCTGGGCGCCGCGGAAGGCGTCGGCGAGCTTGTCGCCGAGGCGGCTTGCGAAGACCGTGCCGAAGATGGCGACGCCGAAGGAGGCGCCGATGGAGCGGAAGAAGGTCGCGCCGGAGGTGGCCACGCCCAGGTCCTCGTACGACACCGCGTTCTGCACGATCAGGACCAGGACCTGCATCACCAGGCCGAGACCGAGGCCGAAGACGAAGAAGAAGGCGCTCATCTCGGCGGTGGGGCTGGTCTCGTCGAGCTGGTGCAGCAGGAGCAGGCCGAGGGTGGTGACGGCGGTACCCGCGAGGGGGAACACCTTCCAGCGGCCGGTGCGGCTGACGATCTGCCCGGAGACGGTCGACGACAGCAGCATGCCGACCACCATCGGCAGCATGTGCACCCCGGACATGGTCGGGCTCACGCCCTGGACGACCTGGAGGAACGTCGGCAGGTAGGTCATCGCGCCGAACATCGCGAAGCCGACGATGAAGCTGATCACGGCGGAGAGGGTGAAGGTGCGGACGCGGAAGAGCTTGAGCGGCAGGACGGGTTCGGCCGCCTTGCGCTCGACGGCCACGAAGACGCAGGCCAGCACCACGCCCAGCACCGCCAGGCCGATGATCTGCGGCGAGCCCCACGCCCAGGTGGTGCCGCCCAGGGAGGCGACCAGGACCAGGCAGGTGGCGACCGAGGCGATCAGGAAGGTGCCGAGGTAGTCGATGACGTGCCGGGTGGCCTTGCGCGGGATGTGCAGCACGGCGGCGATCACGGCGAGCGCCACGACGCCGACGGGCAGGTTGACGTAGAAGACCCAGCGCCAGCTCAGGTGCTCGGTGAACAGCCCGCCCAGCAGCGGCCCCAGGACGCTGGTCGCGCCGAACACCGCGCCGAACAGACCCTGGTACCGGCCGCGTTCGCGGGGCGAGACCAGGTCGCCGACGATCGCCATGGACAGCACCATCAGCCCGCCGCCGCCCAGGCCCTGCAGGGCGCGGAAGGCGATCAGCTCGGGCATGTTCTGCGCCATGCCGCACAGCGCGGACCCGGCCAGGAAGATCACGATGGCGGTCTCGAACAGCTTCTTGCGCCCGTACTGGTCGCCCAGCTTGCCCCACAGCGGGGTGGCCGCCGTCGCCGCCAGCATGTACGCGGTGACCACCCACGACAGGTGTTCCATGCCGCCGAGCTCGCTGACGATGGTGGGCAGGGCCGTCGACACGATGGTCTGGTCCAGCGCGGCGAGCAGCATGCCGAGGAGCAGCGCACCGATCGAGACGAGGACACCGCCGGGCACGTGCTCGGGGGCGGCGGCCCGCGTCGCGTCCGCGGGGCCCGGGGGGTCCGCCGGGCCCGTGGGACCCGTCACGCCCGTCACCCCCGTGGGGCCCGTCGCGTCCGCCGCTCTGCGCGCATCCCCGGCCATGAAAACCTCCCGAGGGTATCGTCACACCGTTCCTCGTGGTCGGTGTGACCAGTTATCGCCCGTTCAGTCCTGCTGAAGGCCGGTATTCCGAGGTCGCTCACGCACGGAAACGGGGGCGTGCGCACGGAAACAGGGGGGCGTGCGCACGGAAACAGGGGGGTGTGCGCACAGGAGTATGGAGATGATCTGCATAATCTCTGGAGTTCGCGAGGGGGTTCGCGAGGGGAGGGGCGCATCGCGTGGAACAGCCGAGGATTCCCGGGGATCACCCGTGTCCGCAGTGCGGGGCGCGGCGCCGGGCCGACGGTACGCCCTCCTGCGCCTGCGCCCGGCAGGTGTCCGACGCCCTGCGCGAGGCGCGGTCGGCGCAGGCCGCCGCGGCCGGGGACTTCGACCCCCTGCGGATCCGGCCGTACGTCGAGCTGGACGGCTCGGGCGAGCCCGTTCCGCCCGCCCAGGCACCGGCGGAGCCGGACGCCACCGTGCCGCTGCACACCGTCGGCTCCGCGACGCCGCCCGCGCAGGCGGAGCAGACCTCCGCGCTCCCCTCCCCGCTGGCTCCGCCGGCCGGCGCGCCCAGCCCCAGCGACCTGCGTCTGTTCGATGCCGCCGGCCCGGAACCGGAGCCTGTCTCCGGCCCCGTACCGCCGCGTGCGGACGAGCGGCCGCGCCGTCGGCGCCGGGGGGTGGTGCCGAGCGTGGCCGGAGCCGCCGTCGCGGTGGTGGCGGCGGCCGGGTACGCCAGCGGGCTGTTCTCCTACGAGTCGCCGTCGCGGGACGGGGCGCTGCCGCAGGAGGTGCGGGCGGGGGTGCCGGAGCCGTCGGCCGACGCGGTCTCGGTGGCACCGGCGCCGAGCAGCACCGTCCCGTCCACGCCGCCGACGTCCGCGTCGCCGTCCCCGTCCGCCAGCGCGAGCCCGTCGGCCTCGCCGTCGCCGTCGCCGTCCAGCGCCTCGCCGTCGCCGTCCCGGTCGGCCTCACCGACGGCGACGCCGACGACCGCCCGCCCCACCGAGACGGCGGGGCAGTGGCAGGAGGACGACGACCACGACGACCACGACGACCACGACGAGGGCGGCTCCGCGCTGCGGCGCGGCGACCGGGGTCCGCAGGTCGCCGATCTCCAGGGCCGCCTGCGGCAGCTGCACCTCTACATGGGTGACATCAACGGCAACTTCAACCACCAGGTCGAGGACGCCGTCCGCACCTTCCAGTGGGCCCGCGGCGTCCGCTCCGACGAGCTGGGCGTGTACGGGCCGGAGACCCGGCAGCGCCTGGAGGCCGAGACGTCGGGGTGGCGGTAAGGGACGGCAGCCGGCAGGGGGCCGCGAACCGGAACGCCGGGAGCGAACCCGAAGACCGGACCGCGAACCGGAAGACCGGGCCGCGAACCGGAAGACCGCTCGGCTCAGCCGGCCGCTCGGACGTGCAGCAGGATCGTTCCGTCCGGCCCGGCCTCGACCCGCAGCCGCGTCAGGTCCGGGACGAGTACGTCGGGGCGGTGGGCGCCGGCCCGGGGGCCGATCCCGACCACCCGCATCCCGGCGGCGCGCGCGGCCGTGATACCGGCGCCGGAGTCCTCGAAGACGACGCAGTCGGCGGGGTCGACGCCGAGTTCGGCGGCGCCCTTGAGGAAGCCCTCGGGGTCGGGCTTGCTGGCGCCGACGGACTCCGCGGTGATGCGCACCTCGGGCATGCCGAGCCCGGCGGCGGCCATGCGCGCCGTGGACAGGGCGACGTTCGCCGAGGTCACGAGGGCGTGCGGCAGTCCGCGCAGCGAGGCGAGGAACTCCGGCGCCCCGGGGATGGGCACGACGCCCTCGGTGTCGGCGGTCTCCTCGGCCAGCAGGCGCGCGTTGTCGGCGCGGTTGTGCTCCATGGGCCGGTCGGGCAGCAGCAGCGCCATGGAGGCGTAGCCCTGCCGCCCGTGGACGACCTTCATGACCTCGTCGCCGTCCAGCCCGTGCAGGCCCGCCCAGCGCCGCCAGACGCGTTCGACCGAGGCGTCGGAGTTGACGAGGGTGCCGTCCATGTCCAGCAGCAGGGCGCGGGCGGTGAGAACGGAAGTGGCCGTCATGGGCAGGGCTCCAAGGCGCGAATGAGGGGCTCACGGGTGTGTCCCCGAGTACAAGGCGGCCCCGCCCGCCGGTCAGGGAGAACGGGCGGGAGCCACTTTGTTCCTCCACGGTACAAAACGCGACCGCCCTCGCGCCACCGGCACCCCCGGCCGTTCACCCGCCCTTCGGCCCGGCGCGGGCGCTCCCCGCCGCCCGCACCGGCCCTGAAGACCGGCGCGCCCCTCCCCTCACCAGCCCCGTCGGCCCCGGAGACCGACACGGACACCCCCTCACCAGCCCCGTCGGCCCCGGAGACCGACACGGACACCCCCTCACCAGCCCCGTCGACCCCGGAGACCGACACCCCGTCACCCCCGCCACCCCCCGGCCGGCCTCCGCCCGCGCTCATCCGGTCACGGCCTCCCACAGGCTCCACAGCCCCAACCCCAGCATCAGCAGGGCCGCGATCTGGGTGATCAGCCGCAGCGGCACCCGCTTCATCAGCGCCTTTCCGCCGACGATGCCGAGTCCGGCGACCGCCCACAGCGCGAGCACCGCGCCCAGGCCGACGGAGAGCGGGTCGTCGTAGCGGGCCGCGAGGTTGGCCGTCATGATCTGGGTGAGGTCGCCGAACTCGGCGACCAGGATGAGCATGAAGCCCGCTCCCGAGACCTTCCAGAAGGACTGGTTCTCCGGCTTGCGGATCTCCTCGTCGTCCTCGTCCTTCTTCATCAGCAGCATCGCGGCGCCGCCCAGGAACAGCACGCCGGTGAGCGCGTGCACCAGCTGCTGCGGGAGCAGGGTGAGCACGCTGCCGGCCGCGACGGCGAGCGCGACGTGCAGCGCGAAGGCGGCGGCGACACCGGCGAAGACGTACGACGCGCGGTAGCGGGTGCCGAGGACGAGACCGGCGAGGGCGGTCTTGTCGGGCAGCTCGGCGAGGAAGACGACGCCGAAGACGAGCGCCGTCACAGTGAAGCTGATCAACGATTCCTCAATCGGTCGGGGCTGCCCCGCCGAGAGTGCTGAGCCTTGACGCAAGACACCTCGGCACGGCAGCACACGGAGCGCCCCTGCCGTGCGGGCACGGGCGTGCACTGCTTGCCGAAGGTCTCGCCGGCCGGTCTCCCGATCGAGACCTGCCTCCGGGCGCCGGCTCAGACGAGCTGAGCAGTATGTCGACGGTCCGGCGAAGAGCTACTCCCCTTCTGCGCCGTCCATGCTACGCGACGCCCGGCGCGGCCCCCAAGGGCCGGAAGACCCGCCCGACCGGACCGGAGTACACCCCTCCGTTTCGCGCCGGGGCACGCCGGATCGCCGGAACGCACGGTCGGCGCGATCCCGGCGGCGCCGCTCTCTCGCCGCTCCCGGCGCGAAATCGTCCCCCAGCCGCCCCACCGAGTCCTCCCGCACAGGGCGCCCCACCCATAGACGCGACATGTACACGTCACTAGCTTCTTACTGACCGCACATACGTGCGCCACACAGCGTGGCGAGCATTCCCCTCGCCCGCTCACCGACACCCCAACACCGCAAGGGAGTTCACCATGCGCAAGTTCTACGCGCGTCAACGGCTCGGTCTCCTCGCCGCACTCACCGGTCTCGCGGCCTCCGCCGCGCTCCTCAACGGCCCGGCCGCCTCCGCCGCCCTGCCCACCCCGATCAGCGGCGCCACCGCCCGCAGCTACCTCGCCACCCTCACCGTGGCACCCGAGGACCGCACCGGCTACGACCGCGACCTGTTCCCGCACTGGTCCACGGTCAGCGGCGCCTGCAACACCCGCGAGACGGTCCTCAAACGGGACGGCGAGAACGTCGTCACCGACTCCTCCTGCGCCGCCACCAGCGGCAGCTGGTACTCCCCCTACGACGGCGCCACCTGGACCGCCGCCTCCGACCTCGACATCGACCACCTCGTCCCGCTCGCCGAGGCGTGGGACTCCGGCGCCGACGCCTGGACCACCTCCCGGCGCCAGTCCTTCGCCAACGACCTGACCCGCCCCCAGCTCCTCGCGGTCACCGACAACGTCAACCAGGCCAAGGGCGACCAGGACCCGGCGACCTGGATGCCCTCCCGGACCGCCTACCGCTGCACCTACGTCCGCGCGTGGGTGCAGGTGAAGTACTACTACGACCTGTCGGTGGACTCCGCCGAGAAGTCGGCCCTGGAGAACCACCTCGCCGGCTGCTGAGGCCGCCCGCCCCACCGGCCGCCGGGACACCGGACCGCCGGAACCCGCCCCTCGGCCTCCGTCGTTCCGTACCGTACGGGGCGACGGCGACCGAGGGGACACCGAGGGGACAGGGACACATGGCCACACTGCGCCTGGGACCGCTGCTGAGGTACGTCGACGGTTCGTCCGCGACCGTGTGGGTCGAGGCGGGCCGCCCGTGCACCGCCGAGGTGCGCTGCGCCGACGGCGCCCGCGGCACGGCCCGCACCTTCCAGGTCGCGGGCCACCACTACGCCCTGGTCCCGGTGACCGGCCTGACGCCGGGCACCTCCACGGCGTACGAGGTGTTCCTCGACGGCGCGCCCGTGTGGCCGCCGCCCGACGCGCGCCCGTCCGGCTTCCCGCCCTCCGTGATCCGCACGCCGGGCGAGGGCGACGCCGTCCGGATCGTCTTCGGCTCCTGCCGCTGGGCCGCTCCGCCGGCCGACGAGAAGGACCCGGCCGGCCCCGACGCGCTGGACACCCTGGCCGCCCGCCTCGCGGCCGATCCGGCGGGCGAACGGCCCGACGTCCTGGTGCTGCTCGGCGACCAGGTCTACGCCGACGAGACCTCCGACGCCACCCGCCGCTGGCTCGCCACCCGCCGCGACCTGCGCAAGCCTCCCGGCAACCAGGTCGCGGACTACGAGGAGTACACCCACCTGTACCACGAGTCGTGGCTCGACCCCCAGGTGCGCTGGCTGCTCTCCACGGTGCCCAGCTGCATGATCTTCGACGATCCGAAAGCAACGGACTACCAGTTCTAGCACAAACGGCCTGGTCAGCGCACCGCTACAGCAGCCGCACCGCCCCTTGCACGCGCTGAAAACGACGCCCACCGACAGCCCGCGCACGCCTAGCCTGTTGTGGTCACTGAAAACGCCCCGGCGGGAAGGGTGAGAGCTTCCGCACCGGGGCTTACCGACTGGTTGGGAGTCGGCATGCCTGAGCCTATGGCAGAACGCACGGAAGAACATCTGATCAGGGCAGCGCGAAACGATGCCGCCTATGCGCTGGTCATGGTGGAGCGGCCGGAAACCACACGCGCTGATCTGTGCCTGTTGGTTCGCAAGTTGGCCGGGGCCGTGAACGATGTGGCCAGCGTGGCAGACCTTCGCGGGGAACGGCTCAACTCCCCCGCAGCAAAAGCCCTCGAACGAGCGCTCCTTACCGCCTTCGGCCAGCGATGACGAATGGCCCCGCCCATGCGCCACGGGGGAGGCACACAGACGGGGCCGTAAGCCCGCCCCTACCGCGCTGCACCGCCGCAGACACGGGAGGGGCGGGAGTCTCACCAGCCGAGAGGTTCCAGGGTTCCGCCAGCGCATGACGGGCAAGCCACTTGGCATGTGCCCCGGCAGGCTTCACAGCCCGCGAAACCGAAACACTCGGGGCACCAGATCACCCGCTTTCCGGCGCACACTCCGCACAGCTTCGGCAGCGCGTCCAGGAAATCCAGCAAGGTACGTGCGCGCGGCGGGTCGAATGGGCGACGGCCAGCGCGAGGCTTTCGCTTGGTCGGCCGCTCTGGAGCCGTAGTCATCAAACGCCCTCAGCGGCGCTCTCGCTGCCGTTCTCCGGTTCCTCGAAGTCTGGCACCGGGAGGCGCATTCCCCGGCTCTCAGCGACCCTCAGAGCGTCCCGCAGACACTCAGCGAGCCGGACCCCGGCGTACCTCACCTCAGCGTGCGGAGACAGCGGGTCGGCCAGCACCTTGGATGCTTCCTTCAACACGTCTGCGCCCATCGAGAGTTGGACGGCCTCCATCTCGTCAGCAAGCCGGGAAAGGACACTCGGCCTGCCGTCCGTGCTGAGGAAACAGGGCTTCCCTGTCTCCGTCTCCCAGGGGAGCAAGCGCGCTTGCATCGCGTCTGCCGTACGCTCGTTCATGGCTCTACCTGCCTCTCAGGTGGGGTCCACGCCCCCGGACGTTCGCAGCGTCGCGGGGGTCTTTGCATCAAGCCAGCGAACCGTGAGAGGCAGGAGTGAGACAGGGACGCAACGTCCTACTTTCGCGCCGCTAGTTGGCCACCCCCAGGAACTCAGCAAGCTTCCGCAGACCCGGCGGATGCGACGGCCCGGCCCACAAATCGCTCACGATTGCGACCGCGAGCGTGTGATGACGCATCCAACCCGGTGCGATCCGGCGCAGCCTCTCAAGGGCCTTTACGGCCCCCTCGGCGTCCCCTAGGTCGGCGTGTGCCCGCGCCACGTCCAACAGCAGCCAGGTACGCCACGAAGGGGGCGTGTCCGCACTAAGCCGCATTCCCTTAGCCAGCGCTAGGGCTTCTTCGGGGCGGGCGTGCTGAACAGCGAGGCGTACACGCTCAATTCGCACGGACGACTTGCTGAATACCGACACCATCTTGCCGTCAGCGGGAGGGGGAAGCGCGGCGAGTCGCTTGGTCGCATCCTCCGCTGTCGTCATCATTTCGTTTGCCGTGTCGTAGTCCCCGGAACGGGCGGCGGAAGTGGCAGCGGACATGATGAGTCCGCCCCAAACCTTCAATCCTTCGGCCGTATTCCCTTGCTCGTGCTCCACACGGTCAGCGGCATAGACAGCTAGGTGACCAGCGTCATCGAGTCGGTTTTGCCGCTGATAGTTCCATGCCACGCTGTTACTGATCATCGCGGGCAACAGCGGGTCAGACGACTCTGAAGCGGCGTTCATCGCACGCTCAAGGGCTGACAGCGCAAGGTCAGTTTTGCCCAGCCGGATAGCCAGATGGCCCGCCAATTGCAGGGCTTTCCCAAGGGCCGCTTGCCCTGCCGCCTTTTCATCGGCGTTTCCGACTGCCGCAGCAAAACGAGCGTCAGCAATGATCCCCGGCAACACATCCATGACACGGCCGAATTCGGCATCGTGGTACAGCGTCCAAGCGTCGGCAATCTCGCGGCGCAGCAAGGGAAGGGACAGCCGCTCAACACCCGTCGGCTCCGGAGGCGGGGCGAACAGCGGCGGCATGATCGCTCGCCGGACAGCGACCAATTGGGGCGGGTCCGCCTCGCCGGTCGACGGCACGCCGGGCGGGTCCCCGAGAAGGGCTGTCAGCTCGACGCCTAGGCCACGAGACAACGCGTGCAGGGTTGGCAGTCGGGCACTGTGCTTGCGCTTCTGCTCAAGCTTCCTGATCACGTCAGCAGACACGCCGGAGCGTTCCGCCAACCCCTCTTGAGTGAGGTCTGCCAGTCGGCGTAGACGAGCCAGCCGGTCACCCAGGTGTTCACTCCCCATGCCGACACGCTACCCCCCAGTGCGCCCGGCGAACGAGAATCTGACATTTCATCAGCTTTGCGCTACCGGCCAAACCGGAAGCACACATTCCGGTATTCCGGATACAGAAAAAGCCCCGCACCGGCCACCAGTGAGGCAGCGGGTACGGGGCTACAGTCATGCGGACATTTCCAGATAGCGACGGCCGGTCTCAGTCCCAAATATCGTCCTCATCCTCGCTGGTTCCAGGCGCATCCAACTTTGTTGCAGCGGCGGGAGTCAGTCCGAGTTCTCCAGCAAGCCGAATAAGCGCCATGCGGAGCTGAGGCACACTCGACATCAACGGATGGCGAACCTTGCTTTCCCCACGGGCACCAGGGACCGTGAGCCCATCCGCGCTGATCTGCCGGTTAACCTCACGAAGCTGAACGGCAGTCATTACGTACTCAACAGCGGCAAGCGACTGAGTGTCTGTGAGGCCAGCCGAAGCGACCAGGGCCGGAACCGTACGGGACCAAATATCGGCGGCATCCTCACGCATACGCCGGGCGGCCTTAGTCCGGCCAGGAATCAGGTACTCCCAGTCAGGTTCTACCGGAGGCGTAGGAGCGAAACGGACGCCTTCCGTCTGCCGGTCGGACCGGAAGGTTCCTTCGCGCACAGCCTGAAGATATGGCTTTCGATGTGCGGGCATGAAATCGAGCCTTTCTCAAGACGGAACAAGGAGAATTGCCATAGAGCTACAGGGCGAAGCCAGCGAGGCAGGAGAATCCGGAATCGAAAAGGGGGCCACTGGCCGTGACGAGAACATGTCGAACTGCCACGCTAGCTTTCTCCCTCCCTGCCGGTCTTCCGCAAGGCGGGTCGGGGGTACCCCGCCAGGGGTGGCAGTGGCAGCGTGCGAGGATGCCCAGCCATTCCGCCACAACGCGCGTCAGCCGAAGTCTCTACGCGACTGCTGCCGTTCCGCTGCCCAACCACCAGGTTGAAGCCGCGCGGTTTCCCGGTCATGGCAAGGCTTGCACAAAGGTCGAAGATGCTTAGGCGCATCAGGGTTCGGCTCACCCATTGCTTTCAATTGCTTCCGGCTCAGCGGCCAGTGGTCAGCGACCGTGGCTTGCCGACCGCACAACGTGCACCACGGATGCGCGTACAGGAAAGCCTTTCGCTTCCGCTGCCAAGCAATGTCATAGCCTCGCTCGCTTGCGCTGCCTCGCTGTCGCTCACGCTGCCGTCTGTGCTCAGGGCATGGACCGCCATTCGTCAGCGCACTGCATCCCGGCTGACTGCACGGTGTTCTAGGTTTCCTTGGCATTGCTCCGGTTGGTTATCAGTTAGGGGGCGGGGCATCCGTGATAGCCCGGTATAGCTCCGCATCGCTAAGCCCCCGGATATCGGCTATGGCGTCTGTGACCTCTTGCGTATCGTCCAGGGCGGCCAGTTCGTTTTCAGCAACGCAGAGCATTTCCCGCATTGCCTGCACAAGCCGCGAGGCTCTGTCGGAATCCACATCCCTGCCAGCGAGCATGAGCCGTAGTTCCTCGGCATAGTCGCGCGCATAGGTCAGGCATTGGGCTAGAGACTCCGCGTGCGAGGGGGCGCAGTCGTCAGCGATCACTAGGACTCTCCTTCACGCCAGCACACAGGCCAGCGAACACACGGGGAAGCAAAAGCACAGGTCAGAGAATGTGGGGTTTCTCGCCGGCTGTGGGTCTCTGGTCGCATCAGTGAACGGTCCGGCGCTCCTGCCAATCGGTGAAGCACTCGGCACACATGGACCGCCGGTAGCCAGGGAAGTCAGGATCTCGTCCCTGTGCTATCAGCTCAGCGCGAGACAGCGGGTAGTACACAGAAACAACGGCTGGCTTATCTGGCAGGTGGGGCCGACTGCACATCTGGCAGAACGGACTAACGCTGTGACGTCTCATGCCGACTCCAAAAGGAAAAGCCCCCCGGCCTGAACAGACCAGAGGGCAGAAACCATCAGGCACCAACGTTCGTCAGGCGAGCCGCAGCGCGACCACCGAAAACAGCAATGCCACAGTAGAACTCAACACGAGTGCGGTAGACAGGCTTATCGTGGGCTTCGCCTAGGTCGTAGGCGTCAACGCCACCGTTCGTAAGTCCGCTCACCGCCTGGTCAGCCTCGCCGTTTCCGTAACGGACCGCGTAAATCTCAGTGGCCGGGAGAATGTCCGTGCCATCCGCGCGCTGGCCAGCATCGAACATCGGAATTCCATTCCAGGCCGGAGCGGTCTTGCCGACGATATCGGACATCAGCATTTCGCCCCCGCCTAGTCGCCGGTAGCCGGACCGCACCTTGGCCAGCAGAGCGCCATTCATGTAGATAGCGCCATTCTGTGCGTTGATTCCGGGAACGGCACCGACAAGGGCGTCTAGCTTGTCAAAGAAGTCATATCCGCCAGAGACCGGCTCGACCCCGCCAGCGTCGAGAACCTGAGCACCAGTAAGCCGCTTGCGGAGTCCGTCGAACGACTTCGGGTTAACAGCGGTGTCCCCGTTGAAGAAGGTGTCAGAAAACAGCATACTCGCTGCCTTGACCTTCATCTGAGTCTGGACCGACCGCTGATCGTTCAGGTCGCTACGGGTCTTTGCAATGAAGCGGTCGACGTCAGCGTCACCGCCGAGAATAACCAGGTTCTCAATTCGCTGGTTTACCGTACCGGTCGACTCGGCGTAGCCCTCATTAACACCGCGGAACTCAACGCCCGGAAGGGTTGCCTCTTCGTTGTAGGCGAAGTGCGTACCCTCCACCTGAAGCATCGGCAGCCGGTCGAGAATGGGGGAGGTCTGAACGAAAGTCTCGATAACGCCCCGCTGTAGGTCATCCTGAGATAGCAGGGCGGACTGAGCTAGAGTAATAGCCATTCGTGAAATCTCGATTCAGGGATTAGTGAACAGGTCGAAACGTCCACCACATGCCTGAGATCGCCTCAGCGCCGAGACGTCGCATCTCGGATTCGCGGGGACAGTAGAAAGGCCCGCAGGCCAAAGAAGGGGCCTCTTACTGGGCAGGCATCGTGCCCGAACCCAGTAAGAGGCGAGAGGAGTTACCGGGGCATGGCTCACCCCGCTGAGCACCTACTTTTTTAGTAGGTGGTACGGAGGGCAAGGCGCTTCACAGGCTGGCTGCCGTGCCCCCAAGCGACTTTGTATCCTGTCGCCAGGATCAGCCGACGGAACGCACCCAGAGGAAACAACTTGTATGCGTGGCTGACTGCCCACTGATCAGCAGCGAGCCAAAGCTGAATAAGTTCAACTTCCGAGTTGGCCCGTTCCTCTGCGACTTCCGGAAGCGCAGCACTGAAGGCCGGGATAAGCGCCCGGTCTTCAGTCCTGAGAAGTACCACGCGCAGCCTCCAAGTACAGACGGGCCAATTCATCGAGCACAGCGAAGGAACGCAGAACCTCCGTGCGCTCTCGCTCATCCGCTGGCATAACCGTGTGGGATTGCAGGACACTCAGCGCACGATGGGCCGCGTACGGCTCAATGCGCGGCACGTTCCCGCTCCTGCACCTTCCGCTCGTAGGCGCTCACCAGAAGCTTGTGAACAGCCTTCTCCCGACGCCGGGAGACCCGGCCGTAACGCCGCCCTAGACCATCGAATCGGAAAAAGTCTCGCATGTGGATTCTCCTCACTGCTCCGCGCGAAGCTGCGCATTTTGTTCGTACGCCCGCCTGATTCGCTCGTGCGCGGCCTTTACAGCAGCGGGAGACGGGCGACCGTGCGGGTTGCTGCCCCATCCGGTTTCCGCATACCAAGCCTCTGCGGCCTCGATGGCCCGAGCCCGAGACTCTGCCGCAGACCTACGCTGTTCGTCGCTGACACGGGCGTACGCCTCGCGCTTGCGCTGCTCAAGTTCACGCTTCAGGGCTGCGCCCGAAAACCGCTTGTGCGCCCAGTCGAAAGACCGATGGCAGCGGCGACACATGGCAACGTAGTAATTCGTGTTCACCGAATACACCCGCCCGCCATCGCGGATCTCGTTCGGGTCATTGTGAGTGTAGGCGTGATCCTGGGCGTCAAGCCCACACCAGGCGCAGGCGTTGTGCCTGGCAAGCCCATGCACCTTGTCTACTTGTCGGTGTGCTTGGTAGTAGCCGATCTCGGCAGTCATGAAAAGTCTTCTTTCTGGCGGTAATAAAAAACGCCCCTGTGCCCAGGGAGCACGCTTCTGAACCCGCCAGAAATCAGAAGGCACTCAACCCGGACACAGGGGCTATAGAGCGGCGATCCTTAACCCCGTCGCCTAGGGTGGATTTTGGCTGCGAATCCTGGCGGGGCAGCAATGCGAGGGGGAGGAACCTCAACCCCTCTCACTAACCCTCTAGCCAGTCGAAAGCCCGGAGCCGGCCGTTTTGGCGGGATTTCTCGACAGCTACAGGTAAAGAGTTGGCAAAGTATTTTCAGCGGGGAGTGGTGAAGTGGCGAACTGAACGCTGCCCGGCCATTGGGCTATAGTTTTTTATCCCGGTTGGCTGCGGAGCCCCATTTCACCACTTCACCACTCTGTGCAGGTCACAGAGCCTGTCCGCTGATAGCCCGCTGAGCGGTTCACCACAAAGTGCACTTTCTGGGGGTAGTGAAAGCCCGTTAGCTTCAATCGAGGGATGGCTGATCCTCCCGCGCTGCGGGTTTCCCCTCCCTTGCCCCGCTGAAGGCCCTATGCGGCCGTCTGAGCCGCTTTCGCTGCGTCGCTGGACTCTCCGTCGCGCCCGATGCTTCCGGCCCGTCAGAGAGGCGTACAGGCTCCCGTAGGGCTGTTTCTGATGGCCCGCCAGTTCTGACAACCGGCCAGCCCCTTCAGCGGCCGTCTGAGCGCCTTGCACCGTCGCCCCGGACAGTCAGTCGCGGGAGACCCTGAACGGCCGTCAGAGGGCCGTCTGAGGGCACGATAAAGCCCCCCGCCCGGATTCCCAGACAGGGGGCTGATGGTTGGGGGCTGTGCCTAGGCGGCCAGCGCTTCCAGTCGGGCTATCCGCTCCCGCATACCGGCGACGCCTCACCGGCCCTCACGCGGGCGTACAGGACGTTCAGCCGCGCCGTCACGTACTGGGACTCAAGGTCCCGGTATTCCGCCTCGCTGTTCATCGGGCTTCCAGCACCTTCCGCGCGTAGGCCGTGAACTCTTCCCAGCCGTTCCCCTGGAAGTCCGGCAGCGCCGACCACAGGGTGACCCGCGCTATCTGCTGCGCTTCCTCGCTGTCCGCGTATTCCCGGATCAGGTCTTCCAGCGCGCTGAGCGCAACGGCCGTTGCGTCGGAGTCGCCAGCAATAGCGGCGGCAAGTGCGGAATTCGCGTCGATGTGCATTATTCTGGTGTCTCCCTTCACTGGGACACCGGCCCGGTCTACTCGTCACAGTCCGGCCGGGCCGGTGACAGTCTTAGGCTAGCCTCTCGATTTCCAGTTCCCGGGCAATGGCTTCCAGCGCATCCCCTGCTTCGGCGAAGAGCGGGTGACGGATTTCCAGTTCCACCCGTCGCTCATCCAGCTTCCGCCAGCCCCCCGGCGTTCCCCGCTTGACCGACAGATACGCTCCTGCCTGAATCAGCATCTTCCGCCGTTCGGTTGTGTCGGCCTTAGCCCACTTTTCCGCGTAGGTTCGGCCAGTACGGATTTCCTCCATGCGCGGCTCTACCTTTTCGCGCGATTCCAGTTCAGCCAGTCGTGCGTCAAGTGCGTCTGCATGGCGCTGCCAAGCTTCACGCGCTGCATTACTGCGCTGGCGCCCCTGCTGTGCCATATGGGCTTCGTACTCCGCCAGCGTGGCGTCAATCTCGGGCTGAGGGTCATAGCCGGGAATCACGCGCTTTTCCGTGATCTCCAGTTGCCCCAGGATTCGCAGGAATTCGCGGGTCACGTATTCGTCCACCCAGTCAGCGCGAATGTTCATGGGGTGCTTGCAGACTTCCCCACGGGAGGATGCCCCGCACCTGTACGTAGGACGCTGGCCGGGCTTGCCCTCTTGCCGGTTCAGGTACATGCGGCCCCCACAACCAGCGCAATGCACGATGCCGAACAGCAGTGCATTCGTATCCGTCCGGACCGCATTGTTGATGCTGCGCTCATTGAGCAACGCCTGTACGCGGTCGAATTCAGCGCGGGTCAGGATCGGCTCACGCGTCGCCATGACCGGCTTTCCTTCGCTGTCTCGTACCGGCTTGCCCTTGCTGACCTTCCAGCCAATGAGCGCTTCGCTCCGAAGCATGCGCGCAATGGTGGCGGCATTCCACTTGATGGGCTTCTTGATTTCGCGACCCTTGAACTTCGACC
This sequence comes from Streptomyces sp. NPDC006134, assembly GCF_040628835.1. Taxonomy (NCBI): domain Bacteria; kingdom Bacillati; phylum Actinomycetota; class Actinomycetes; order Kitasatosporales; family Streptomycetaceae; genus Streptomyces; species Streptomyces sp. NPDC006134. Next base: position 170,335 of record NZ_JBEXTV010000008.1, read on the forward strand.
AGTGGTCAGCCGGGGACAGGATGCCGTCTGCGTTCAACTGAATCGCAATGGCGTTCGCTGTCTTGCCGTCGATAAGCGCCGCAATGATTCGCTCGATAACGGCCACGGCTTCCGGGTCTTGGACCAAGGTCCAGCCGCCACCTTCCAGCGGCTCAGGCTTGTAGCCATAGGGCGCCCGGGAACCCCGCCAGCGAAGGGGCATGAGCCTCATTGCCGCCTGAGCGCCGATTACGCGTTCCCGGATGCTATGAGCTTCCATCTGCGCAGCGAAAGCAAACAGCGTGACCATGAGCTGTGCCATGGGGTCCAGCGGGTTGCGGAAGTCCAGCACCAGGCGACCGCCCGGCCCCTCAGCGAACACGATCATTTTCCGGTGATCGCGCGCCCATTTGGCAAGTTCATGCATGTCATCCATGGACCGAATGGCACGGTCAAAGCGCCAGAACATCAGCGCGTCGAATTCGTCCGGGCGCTGAAGCCAGGAACCCAATTCCTTGCGCTCAAAGGGCGTGGTCTTGCTGGCGCTGACGCCCAGATCCACGGCTTCCCGGTCGGCAAGGTCAATGCCCAGAGCGGCGGCAGAGCCCTGGTTGGCCGCGCGCTGGCGTTCCGGGCTGGTGGTCTCGTCGGTCAGGACAGACAGGCGGAGGCAGGACACGCCCCGGAGTGCAGTCGTGGTGCTCATACTGATGAGCGAGCGAGTCGAACGCCTTGCACCTCTGAGCTGCGATGATGCCGTCATGTCGGCCTACTCCCAGAACAGCTAGTTGGGAGCTTCCGGAGACCACGACGTCGTCGACGACTGGAACACTTCCGCCGCCTGGCTCGCCGACATGCGGGCCACCGGCTGGTGGCGCGAACGGGTGCTGAGCGGCCTGATGTCGTACTGGGTCCACCAGCACCTGGGCAACCTGTCCCCGGACGAGCTGGCCGCCGACCCGCTGTACGCCGCCGTGCGCCGCACCCCCGACGGCACGGACGTGCTGCGCGCCTTCGCCGCCCGGGCGGACGCCGATCCGGCCGGCGTCCGCTGGAGCTACCGGCGCGACTTCGGCCGCGTACGGCTGCTGATGGTCGACACCCGGGCGGCCCGGGTCCTCGACGAGAAACACCGGGCGATGCTCGACGCCGGCGAGGCCGCCTGGCTGCGCGAGCAGATGCCGTCCGGGCCGGACTCCTGCGACCACCTCCTCATCGGCACCTCCCTGCCCTGGCTGCTGCCCCCGCTGGTGCACGACGCCGAGACCTGGGACGCCCTCCTGTGCCGGGGCGGGAAGGGCGCGCGCTGGGCGCGGTTCGGGGAGAAGCTGCGGCGGGCCGCGGACCTGGAGCACTGGGCGGCGTTCCCGGAGTCCTTCGCCGCGCTGGCCGAGCTGATCGCCGAGGCCGGTACGGGGCCGGGGGCGCCCGCGACGGTGGCCGTGCTGTCGGGAGACGTCCACCACGCCTACATCGCCGAGCCGTCCTGGCCTGGCCGCGGGCCGGACGCCCGGGTGGTGCAGCTGACCTGCTCCCCCGTCCACAACTCCGTTCCCCTGTCGATGCGCCTCGGCTTCCGGTTCGGCTGGAGCGTCCCGGCCCGCGCCCTCGGCCGGTGCCTCGCCCGCCACGCGCGCGCCCCCCGGCCGCCGGTCCGCTGGCGGAAGACCGGCGGACCCTGGTTCGGCAACCAGTTCATGACGCTGACGCTGCGCGGCCGCTCGGCGCGGCTGCGGCTGGAACAGGCGCGGGCGGAGCGCGGCGAGGGCCGGGGCGCGGCACTGCGGACGGTCGCCGAGACCGACCTCGCCTGACCCCCACAACCGAATGTTGAAGTTGCAAGAACTTGTTAGGCGTGCCTAACGTGGGTCGCCCAGTCGGTTCCTCCCCAGACCGGTCCTTTCACTGACCGGCCCGACCGAAGGAGCACCCCCCACATGACCGCACGCCTCGACCACGCGCAGCCGTATGTCCTCGGCCTCTTCCGCATCGTCGTCGGCCTGCTCTTCGCCTGCCACGGGGCCGCCGCCCTCTTCGGCGTGCTCGGCGGTGCGGCGGGCACCGGCGGAGGCACCGTCGAGACGGGCGCCTGGCCGGCCTGGTACGCGGCCGTGATCCAGCTGGCCGGCGGCGGCCTCGTCCTGCTCGGCCTCGGCACGCGGGCCGCCGCGTTCGTCGCCTCGGGTTCCATGGCGTACGCGTACTTCAAGGTCCACCAGCCCGGCGCCCTGTGGCCGATGGAGAACGGCGGCGAGGCGTCCGCCCTGTTCTGCTGGGCCTTCCTGCTGCTGGTGTTCACCGGCTCCGGTGCCTTCGGCCTGGACCGGCTGCCGGCCCGGCGCGCGGCGGCGCAGGACGGTCCGGCCGGGCCGGCCGGACCGTCCGGACCGGCCGCGGAGCGGCAGACCCCGGTCGCCGCCTGAACCGGCCGGACGCTTCCGCCGTCCCGTGGTGCCCTCCCCGCCCGGGGAGGGC